>JBKJJR010000334.1:0-4525 GCA_046597835.1 Pyrinomonadaceae bacterium | reverse complement strand
GTCGATTATGACAAGCAAGAAGAGAATGGCCTGCGGGATTTTATCGATCACGCCGCGTTGACCTCCGACAGTGATAAGTACGACGAAAAAGCCGGAGTAACCATGATGACGGTCCACATGGCTAAGGGGTTGGAGTTTCCGGTCGTTTTTCTTGTCGGGCTCGAAGACGGCATCTTTCCTCATTCGCGATCAATCGACGATCCGAAGGAACTTGAGGAAGAGCGTCGTTTAGCATATGTTGCCATTACTCGAGCCGAAAAGGTTCTCTATGTAACACATTCGATGCGGCGGCGTATTTACGGCGAAGAGATAGCCGCTGAACCGTCGCAGTTCCTTAACGAAATGCCGCTTGAACTTATCGATGACCTTTCTCAAGGAGCTTCGTGGCTGTCATACGCTCGCGGCCCGCAGGCGATGACCGCAAAAGCGACTATTAGCGCTCTTCGCGGCGAGAGCTCTCCGCCCAAACCGCGAAATATTTACTCGGGAAAGACTTACAACAGCTCAGAGGCGGTCACGGAGTTTTTCAGGAAAAAAGGGAACTCGCCGCAACAAGGCGAAAGCACCGAACTAACCCGCAAGATCGATTCAAAATCGACGGTTTACGACAATCTCAAAGCGGCTTCGTCTCAGAGTGATCCGCGAACCGCGAACGGCGATCCGCACTTACTCGCAGCCGGTTCGCATGTTCGCCACGAAAAATATGGCCGCGGGCTCGTGCTTCGACGAGAAGGTTCCGGCGATAATGTGAAGTTGACGGTCAGCTTTCCCGGTTTCGGGCAAAAGAAGCTGATCGAGAAATATGCTAATCTCGAATTGGAATGATATGAATATATAGAGTCTTTAGGTTCTGAAAAGGGGGTAAGCATGCAAAGACGTAAATTCCAGTATTTTTCTATTTTTTCAGCAGTTTCCATATTTTCGTTTTTTTTAGTCGGGTGCGGAGACCAGGCGGTCAGCACAAATATTAATCTGGCCAATTCACGGACGACTGCGGCCAATTCTACATTCAATTCGGCAAACACCACCTCTGTCAACGGAAACGCCGCTCCACTTGTCGTTACGGAATCACGAGAACCCGGTCAATACCAGGCTGCCGTTACCATAAAACTTGAAACGGCTGGTGCCCAGCAGAATGTTACATCGCCTACTTTCACGGCAAATGTGGCTCGCAGCGGGGCGGACCGTAGAATGGAATTCGCACTTCCGGCCGGCGGCCGCGTCGTATTTCTCGATAAAGGCGAGGCACACTATTTGGTTCTGCCGGAAAAGAAACAGTATGCTGAACTCAATCGGGAATCGCTCGGGTTTGACGTACGCCGGATGCTAATGCCAGAGCAGATCGTAGAACAGGTAAAAAATATTGCCGGAATGCAGCGCGTCGGCGAGGAAACATACAACGGCCGGGACGTTATCAAATACCGCTACGCAGCGGGCACGAACACGCAAACACGAGCCGGGCAGGTGGATACAGAGTCGTTTCTGATGGTCGACAAGTTGACCGGATTGCCGCTGAGGTCGGAAACAGTTTCGCAGTCGCAAGGCGAGGTGCAGGGTTATAAAGGGTTACGCATTATCACCGAGATCTCGGATATCAGGACCGAAACGCCACCGGAGCTTTTCGCCGTGCCGACCGACCTGCAGAAAATAGATTCCGCACAGGTTAGGACGCAGGTGGACATTATCTTCAATTCCGTTGCCCTGCTGATCGGTCAGATCATGAAACAGGGTCAGCCGGCGGCCAACTCCATGACGTCGCCTACGAGGTAACATTATGGGAAGGATCATTATCGGCATCGTCATCGGTCTAATTGTGGGTGCGGCCGCAACCTATTTTCTATTTGTAGGAGTGCCGCGGTCGGCCCAGATTCCCGGTCAGCCTATCAGGCCACCGGACGCCACCGTCCCTGCAGGAGCCGCTCAGATCGTGCTGCGGCAGGATTTCTTTAATGAGATAGTGAGTACGATTTTTCGCGAAATGAATCCGCCCGCCTTTCCTATCGATTTAGCCAGAAACTCCGGCAGCGGCGAGGCTATCGGAGCGCAGAACGCGACGTTTCAGGAGCCACCGAAGTGTGACGGAAAGCTGTCGCTACTGCCCGAGGGCAGCGGCGTTAAGACGGGTCTCCGATTCGAGAATAACCGTATCTCGGCGCCCCTCGCGTTTTCCGGCGGCTACAACTCGCCGCTCGGCTGCATTGAGTTCAAAGGATGGGCGCAGACGAATCTCGAACTTCGATTCGATGCGCAACAGCGCTCCGTCATCGGCCGCATAAATGTCGAGACGGTAAATCTTGACGGCGTTAATCCGCTTATCAGCGGTTTTGTTACGCCAATCGTTCAAACTACTCTGAACAACAGGGTCAATCCGATCCAGATCCTGCAGGGAAAACAACTCGGCATCGATTTACCCGTAGCTTCGGCCGGCGGTCGGTTGAAGGCTGACGTCAAGGACGTTCGGGCGGAGTTTAAGGATGATGCACTCGATCTGACTGTTGTCTATGACTTTAGCGGCGGTGCTCTACAGTAGATCGCGGAGATCACGTGGATCTTACCTGAGATAACAGAGCAGGTTAGGAAACGCTCATGATCTCAGTCTCTTTATTTTTCGCAAGTTCGTCGATCTTTGCGATGTAATTGTTTGTAAGTTTTTGCACGTCCTCGAGGCCGCTGCGTTCTTCGTCTTCGGAGATGCCTTTGTCTTTGAAAAGCTTCTTTACAAGGTCATTTGAATGGTGCCGGACATTGCGGACGGCGATGCGGTGTTCCTCAGCGATCTCATGGACCTGCTTTGCAAACTGCTTCCGCCGCTCTTCGGTTAGTGCAGGCACCGTCAGTCGAATTATTTTTCCGTCATTTGACGGGTTCATACCGAGATTTGCCGCCATTATCGCTTTCTCGACTGCCGCCAGAGCGGTCGCGTCCCACGGTTGAATTGTGATCGTCTGAGCCTCAGGCACCGCGACCGACGCCATTTGATTTAGCGGCGTTGGCGTACCGTAGTAATCTACATGGATCGCATCGAGCAACCCAACGGTCGCTCGCCCCGTGCGTACGTTGGAAAGCTTCCGCTTAAAATCTTCAACGACCAGATCCATTTTTGGCCCCGTTTCTTTTACTACGTCTTGAACGCTCATAATTAATTCGTCACCAGCGTGCCGATCGACAGGTCGCCGCATACGGCTTTTACAATATTTTCTGATTTCTGCATGTTAAACACCATGATCGGCAGGTCGTTGTCCATACAAAGCGAGATTGCCGAGGCGTCCATTATCTTTAACTGCTTTTCGAGAACTTCCTGGTAAGTGATCTTGTCAAATTTTGTCGCGTCCGCCACTTTGAGCGGGTCGGCCGAATATATGCCGTCGACCTTTGTCCCTTTAAGGATCGCCTCAGCTTTAATTTCAAGTGCCCTGAGAGCCGCCGCCGAATCGGTGGTAAAATATGGGTTACCGGTCCCCGCCGCAAATATAACGACCCGCTGCTTTTCAAGATGCCGGATAGCGCGGCGGCGAATGAACGGTTCAGCCAGTTGCGGAATATTAATCGCGGACATTACGCGTGTATAGACCTCGAGCTGTTCCAAGGCATCCTGAAGCACAACGGCGTTCATTACGGTAGCGAGCATTCCGATATAGTCCGCTGCCGCACGGTCCATATTCCCCGCCGACTCCGAAACTCCGCGAAAGATATTGCCGCCGCCGATCACGACCGCGATCTCGACGCCTAGATCGTGAACCGTCTTGATCTCTTCTGCAACTGCACGGGCCACCTTCGTGTCGATCCCATAACTCTGCGAGCCGACGAGAACCTCGCCCGAGAGTTTCAGCAGTATGCGTTTGAAAACGGGGTTCATGTGTCCAAAGTCCAATTCCCAATGTCTAAAGATGTTCCGCGATCCAGACTTTGGACTTTGGACATTAGACCGTTGACTCCATTCTATCCAACCATGGATGCAACTTCTGCCGCAAAGTCGTCGACTCGCTTTTCGATCCCCTCGCCCATTTTAAAGCGGGAAAATCGTCGGATCGTAATGTTCTCTTTTATCGAAGCGATCTTTTCGGCGACTAATTCGCCGATCGTTTTCGATGGATCCTTAACGAAGGGTTGATCTGCGAGCACGTTGTCTTCGTAAAACTTATTCAGTCGGCCCTCGATGATCTTGTCGAGAATGTCAGCCGGTTTGCCCGAGTTTTTTGGGTCGGCCATCAACATTTCACGGACGATCTCGCGTTCTTTAGAAAGGTCGCCTTCGGAAACCTCGTCGCGGTTTGTCCAACGCGGATCGGTGGCGGCGATATGCATCGCAACGTCCTTGACCAACTGTTGAAACTCTTCGCCACGAGCAACGAAATCGCTTTCGCAGTTGATCTCGACAAGAACGCCAACCTTGCCGCCCATGTGTATATACGAACCGACGGCCCCTTCGGCCGTCACGCGGCCCGCCTTTTTGCCCGCTTGGGCCATGCCCTTCTTGCGAAGTAGGTCCATGGCCGTATCCTCGTCGCCATTAGCTGCGACAAGG
>JBKJJR010000317.1:0-3586 GCA_046597835.1 Pyrinomonadaceae bacterium | reverse complement strand
CTCAAGAAACCGGCTCGCTCCCGGAAATTCACTTCCGAAATCAAGCGAAACCGAAAAAATGCCGCCCGAGACCGCGACCGAACTGCGCGTCACGGTCGAGCCGACCTGCGCTCCGGCCGACAGCGCATCGAACAAGGCAAATTCATAATCGTAATTGCCATTCGCAAGATTCACGCCGTCCTTCAGGCTCCCCTGATAAGTAAACTCCGTCGTCTGGGCCGAAACACCACTCACAATGAGAATGAGCGAAATCACCGCCGAACATAAAAAACGGGACTCAAGCATTTATCGTCCTCCGTTAGATCCGTTTATTGTTCTTTCCATATTACTTCCCCTAAGCCATTTTTTAAACAGTTTTATTTATTGCCGCATCCTTTCGCGTCCCGCTTTAGTCCGCAGACAATTTGCCTCAAGTCGTTGATCTCGTTCTGCTGTCTTTCTATCTGCGTCTGCTGGCTGCTGATCACTGACTGCTGATCGCTGATCGCCGATCGCTGAGTCTCGATCTGCTCCTGCTGTTCTTTTACCGCCTGGATCGTCAGCAGCGGGAGCTTGCTGTAATTGACGGCCTTGTAGCCCTGTTCGTCTGTCGATACAAGGTCCGGAAACAGCTGCTCGACCTCTTGTGCGATCAGTCCGAATGACTGCCTTGTTCCGAAATGCTTGTCGGTAAATTCATCCGCCCGCCAGAAGAAATTCACCGGGCGAAGCCTGGAGTAATCATTCAACACATTACTGAATGGCGTGATGTCTTTCTTAAAACGCAGATCGGAGGAGCACACGCCTGCAATAACGGTTGCATCGGAGTCTTTTACACATCCGGTTGTCCCCGTGCCTACTCGTATGTCGCCGCTAACGTGAAGCTTGTCAGACGGCGAAGTTGTCCCGATCCCGACGTTGCCGCCGGAAAGTATGGTCATGCGGCTGGCGACTGCTGTCCGGTCAACGATCTCAAATCTCCCCGCGCCCGCGTCTCCTGTTGCGACGGCCGACCACTTTCTCCCGGTGGCATCAGAGCTTTGGATCATGATTTCCACGGCGCTCGGACCGCGAACATGAAACTCTTTTTCCGGTGCCGTCGTGCCGATGCCTACATTCGTATTAGCGGTTGCGCCGTTTACACCGGTGATGCTTCCCAATACAAGCGAGTTGATCTGGTCCACCTGCGCATTTGCACCGATGGCGGTTGAATTGGTCAGATTATTTGTACCGACATTTGCGGTGCTGCCGATCAGAGTATTCCTGTTGCCTGTCGTATTCGCGGACCCACTCGAATACCCGATAAATGAATTATTGCTACCGGTGCTCACTACTCCGGTAGAGCTGCCAAAGTACGCATTTTGTGAGCCTGCGCCGACAACATTGCCAGAATTATACCCGAATAAGGTGTTATCGTCCCCTCCTCCCACATTTGAACCCGACGACGCTCCAAATAACGAATTCCGGTTCCCGGTATTGATTACGGAGATCCCTGCAAAGTAGCCAAAAACCGCGTTATCGCTTCCGCTACCCGCAAATGACGACAGGCCGACGGCCGTGTTGCGGGTGCTTGAGTTATTTGTTGCGGATAAAACAGTCGCGTTGTTAATTCGGAAAGTCGTGGCCGAATTGATGATGTTACCCGTCAGCGTGCCGCCGGCTGTGCCGGTGCCGCTGATGTTGAAATTACTCGAAGATTGCGGTCCGGCGTTCTGGTTTTGTATATAATTTCCGCTTCCGGCCACAGGATTGCGGGCATCTGTCATTCGCGGATCAGTTGTGACCACATACGAAGTTGCCGCGACGCCGCCGAGTTGGGCTGCGTTTGTTGCAGTATCGGTGTTCAGGCTTTTTACGGAATAGGGAGCACTGTCGATCTGCTGGCGTGGTGAAAGCGTGTTAAACGATCCGCCGCCCGTCGGCCGCACCCTTAACTCAAGAAACCGGCTCGTTCCCGGAAACTGGTTTCCGAAATCGAGCGAAACCGAAAAAATTCCACCCGACACCGCGACCGGGCTTCGCATTACCGTCGAACCGACCTGCGGTCCCGCCGTCAGCGTATCGAACAGCGCAAATTCAAAATCGTAATTGCCGTTGGCGACGTTCACGCCGTCCTTAAGGCTGCCCTGATATGTAAACTCCGTCGTCTGCGCGGTCAGTGGTTCGGCCAGCATCAGGCAAAAGATCGCGACAAAAGCCAGCGAAAGAAAACGATTTGAACCATAGGCGAGCGAAAAAATATCCTGCATAAACCTTCCTCCTTTTGTGCTTTTCGAATCCACAATTGACGCTCATTAGAAGAACCTGCGGGGCAACCTTAAAACGCAAGTGAGCTCGGCCTGAAACGTAAATTTCTCCACAGCATACTCCCAAAAGCCCTTTTTTGCAACAAGAATTGCCGATGGTGTGTAAGTAGCACATTATATGTCCGGTGGTAGAAGCAGATGAAATGTCCGCTTTTAGCCAAGCCAGGCGGACAATGCAGACACCGAGGAGAACGACGGGAATGAAGAGAGCGACGAATACGACGGGAAGATCGTGCTTTTTACGGGAACGACGAGAACGACAGATAACGGCTGGAGTTTCGGTTTCTATTTTGCGAAAAAAGGCGTCCGCCGGAGACGGTTTTAGCGTCGCACGGACGGGCATTATAGCGTCGTTGGAGGGGGCAATTATGGCGCCCAACGCCCATTTTTGCGACGCCAAACCGGACGGCTTTATCCTAAATGTGGCACGTGCCACATTTTGTGAAACACTTTTTGGGGGAAGAAAATCACCGGTGGATCACGCGGTAATTATCACTGCCTTAGTCCCGGTCAGTTCCGAAAAATCCTTCGTGTAAACGGCATCGACCCGGCGGATGCGGCCAATGGTTTCTACTATGTCGCTGGTCTGGATAAAGCCGGTCTCGACATGAGCGATTGCCCAGTTGCTGATGTGCGAGGCCTTTTGCAATGTTTCTTCTAGCAGATGTAAATATTGCGATTTGGTCTCGGTCGCGACGCCTAGTTTTCCGGCAAGGCTCGATTCCAGATCGTCCCAGAAATCGTTTCCCCCGCGAAGCCATTCCTCGCGCCATGCGGCGCGGCCGAGAAAGGTTTTTGTGGTTTGAGTATGCACTGGCGGAAGCCGAAGAAACATCAGGTCAGTAAATGTTTCGGAAATGAACGAGTCGGCGGTTCCATTGTGACAGCTATTATTTTGGCCGTTATTATAAGGCTCCGGCTGGATCGACCATATCCGCCGAAAGACATTTGACAGCGGCTGGCGCAACTCGCGCGATTCTTCGTTAAACGAGAGCACATAATCGCCGACAGCCATTATAATGCTCGAAGCGATAGCCCGCGCAAGCGGTGCCGCGAGACTGTCGATGCGTTGCCGGACATTATCGAACCACCACGAATCAGTCTCGCTGAACCAGTTTGTTAGAGCAGGATTTTGCAGCCGATAACCTGGAACATAAGCGTCTTCGAGAACAATATTGACGTCGTCTGATGAGAGGCGTTCGCCCGGATTAGCGATCTGTGCCGACGCCCGCGTCCAGGCAGACTGCATCGGATCGTTGGCGGCAACGCGCACGTCCCAGCGTTTGAGATACGAGCCGAGT
>JBKJJR010000315.1:0-7266 GCA_046597835.1 Pyrinomonadaceae bacterium | reverse complement strand
CGGGCAGACCGATGCCGCCTTGGAGTAAATATGGAACATTAATCTTCGGGTTACTAAAATCTGCAGAAACCCAAAGGCCGAACAAGCGATCTGTATAAAAATTAGTCGAGTTCAAAGGATCGACGTCCGCGCGTAGCTGCGAACCCAGAAACTGCGATAGCTGCGCTGTGTTCCCGATAGCGGCGATCTTGGCCAATTCGGGCTTGATGGGTTCGATGCCTCGCGACTCGATCGCGTCCGTGTTCATAAAGGCAGTGTAATAATCGCCCACCATTTTCCCGTCGGGCGTATTCAATTTGCCTGCTTCGGTAATTAATGTCGAATTTCGCTTGCCGACCTCGTTCGCGATATTTTGAAAAATACCGAGCGAACTGCGGTCAGCCGGGATCTCCGCCGATTTGAACCAGCCTCCGTTTGTGTAGCCAAAAAAATTGTCGCCCGGATCGATCGAACGATCCATTCCTGCGAGATCGACCCCAGATGTCTGTCCACTGACGGGGATGGTCCAAAGGACAAAACTCGCCATTAGGGCCAGGACAACTAACTTTTTCGAGTAGTAATTTTTATTCATATTTTCTCCGGATATAATATCGTATTGCATTTATGCTTATACGGGAAAAACAAAGGTTGGTTTCTTTAAAAGAGCCCGTCTGGCTCTCATTTACTGCAACCCGCGAGCGCAAAATCCGTTCTAATAATACGGATCGGCGTTCGAACCGGTTTGAAAGAGGCTAATATGAAAAGAATGTTCCTTACGCTTATAACTATCGTTGGACTGTCGGCCGCAGTTTTGGCTTACAAACCCGAAACGCTCACTTTGAAAAACGGGCAAAAGAAGTCCGTTCCCAGCGGTGAATTCAGTATTAAATTCCTCTCGGTTACCGAAGATTCGCGCTGCCCAGTAGATGTAAACTGTGTCTGGGCAGGTAATGCGAAAGTTCATGTTAAGATCACCGATAGCCGCGGCGGTTCAAAGACGATGGTGATGAATTCAGGCATGGGACCCACAGGCGATCAATACAATGGCTGGGCGATCAACTTGACTGAACTCACTCCGGCCCCCAAAAGCAATGTTGCAATAAAACAAAAGGCATATAAAGCCACGTTTTCCATAACGCGATTAACACGATGACTTCGTCATTCCTTGACGAATCCGCGAATTCGTTACATAGTTAAAGGCGCATCTACAATTTACTTTTAGGAGATATATAAAGACTATGAAACGGATTCTTTTCGTCGTTGGATTACTTTTAATTACCAGTGCGTTTGCTTTCGGCCAGCAAAAAAATGCAAAACTTGAAGCCACGCTCATTCAAATGGATAGAGATTGGACCGCGTCCGAATTGCGCGGCGATAAAAAGGCTGCTTCAATGGTTGTCGCCGATGATTTTTGGGGAACACAACCCGACGGAATCATGCAGAACAAGGCCCAGTATCTGGCAGACCTTAAGGCTACAAAGGATACTGATGTAGCCGACGAATATTCGGTCAGATTTTTCGGGGACGTCGCCGTTATGACGCATCGAGGAACCGTTACGGGCGAAAAGCCACTTCAGTATCGCAGCACCCACGTCTGGGTAAACCGCGGTGGCAAATGGCAGATCGTCGCCCATCACAGCAGCGAAGTAGCGGCTACTGCCGCCCCAACGGCTGCCAAGGCTGAGGCCAAGCCTATGAGTAAAAAAGGCCCCAAAATAGCGGCTATGACTACTTCTGCAGCCCCTGCCGCCGAAGAGGCTCCGAAATAAGAAGACAATATTGTAACGGACAAAAGGCTGTCTGAAATGGCAGCTTTTTTTCTTTTCTAACCGGCGGGCTTTGTCAGATACATCGTAAGGATAAGCAGAATAAAATAAGGCACCAGAACGGCCGCCCCGGCGTAATCTTTGGCGATACGCTGGCCAAAGAATAAAGCCGTGATCGAGGCGGCTCCCAGCGCCGAAGCATAGAAGATCAAAACGGTCGATCCGACAAAAAAAAAATAAACGATGCCGGCGAACGCCAGAAACCCGGCAGCCAGTTCCATCACGGTGATCGTCGCTAGCATCATCGGAACCATTCCGCCAAGAAATGTCTTGGAGAAATGGCCGGTCAGCCATTCGAGATTGCCCTTCCAGTCGAACACCTTATCAAGGCCTGATTGAATAAAAAGTATGCTCATCAACAATGCCGCGAAAAGTGCGGGGAGGTTTTTGATTATCTCGTCGAGGTGCATAGGTTCTACTTTACGCCATTAGTTCGTGCGGGCTTCTGCATTATAGCCTCGATCTCATCCGGATTCTTGGGCACTTTGGCAGTCAGGTTGAGATTGCCGTCTTTTGTGACAAGCACATCATCTTCTATGCGAACACCGATGCCCCGATATTTGGCCGGAGCAGACTTGTCGTTAGGCGGAATGTAAAGACCCGGCTCGACTGTCAAAACCATGCCCGGCTCAAACGGCCGTGAATGTTTTGCCGTCTGATCGGTAAAATATCGCCCGGCGTCGTGAACGTCCAAACCAAGATAATGGCCGACGCCGTGCATGTAATATTTCATATACGATTTCTTTTTGATCAATTCCTTTGTCTTTCCTTTTAACAGACCGACCTTTTTCATTCCCTCGGTCAAAAGTTCTATCGAAAACTCCTGCCTTGCTTTAACGGTGTTGCCGGTCTTTGTTGCCTCTATGCACTGAAGCTGAACGTCAAGGACGACATCGTAGATCTCACGCTGCGGTTTTGTAAATTTGCCATTGACGGGAAACGTACGTGTAATATCAGCCGCATACCCCTGATACTCGGCACCGGCGTCGATGAGCAAAAGGTCGCCATCCTTGAGCGGGCGATTGTTTTCAACATAGTGCAGAATAGTTGCATTCTCGCCGCCGCCGATGATCGAATTGTAAGCGACGCCGCTTGCTCCGTGATCGCGCATATAGGCTTCGATCAGCGATTCGATCTGAAATTCGTTCATTCCCGGCCGGGTTTTCTTCATCGCAAGAATATGCGCCTCGGCAGAGATCGTCGCGGCCTTTTGCATCAATTCGACTTCATTGGGTGTTTTATGGAGCCGCATTTCGTGGATCAAAATGGTCGGATCAACGATCGTATGCGGCGGATAAGCTGTTTTCAGGCGACGCTGCCGCTGTGCCGAAAGATATTGCAAAATTTGCACGTCGAGCTTTTCGTCAACGCCAAATCGATAATACAGTTTGTCGTGACCATCGAGCAGTTTGGCAAGCTCGGCGCCGAATTTATCTACCGGAAGCGCTCGATCGGCTTTGTGGTTCTTAACCGCTCCGTCAACACCTTCGCGCCGGCCAAACCACGTTTCCATTTCCAGATCGCGCGGCCGCACAAACAGCGTGTAAGGCTTCTTCGAACGCGGCTCGATGACCGCAATCGCGTCCGGTTCAGGAAAGCCGGTCAGATACATAAAATCCGAATCCTGACGGAATTTATACTCGGTATCGTAGCTTCGGGTCGCTTCATGTGCAGCGGGAATTATCGCGATCGAATCTTCGCCGATCGACTCAACAAACTTTTTCAGTTGTGATCTCATATCGAATGAGTTTAACTCAAAGTTATAAGGATGGTAAGGGAAGCAAAGAAACTTTTAGCCACGAATAGCACAAATTACACTAATATTTCCGTCGCAACCTTAGCCCTCGTTGCCAAGCCAAAGTATCTATTGAATAATTAGAGCTATTCGTGCCATTCGTGGCAAAAATTCTAATGGACCTGCGGGTCACCGAAATATTCCTTTCAATACAGGGCGAGTCGTCGCATGCAGGACGGCCATGCTCTTTTGTGCGTCTCACGGGCTGCCCGATGCGGTGCGTCTGGTGCGATAGCGAATACACGTTCGCGGGTGGCGAACATATCGGATTTGACACTATCTTGGCAAAGCTTCAAGAATTCGGCTCGAATCTGGTCGAGGTCACGGGCGGTGAGCCTTTGGCCCAGAAAAACGTGTTCCCTTTTATAACCTTGCTTTGCGATCTGGGTTACGAAGTATTGGTAGAAACTGGCGGCTTTGTTTCAATCGAAGAAGTCGATCAGCGTGCAAAGGTCATTCTCGACGTAAAATGTCCGGCATCCGGCGAAGCTGATCGGAATCACTGGGCAAACCTCGAACGACTTCGCCCAGAAATGGACGAGGTTAAGTTCGTGATCGCTGATTTTGCGGATTGGGAATTTGCAAAGGTTACGATCGAGAAACATCATCTTGCAAACCGCGCAAAAGAGATCCTGATCTCGCCTGTCCACGGCTTCGAAAACCTCGACAAGATCGCTAAGGCAGTTTCGGCGAGCGGCCTAAAGGTACGGATGAACTTACAACTGCACAAATACATTTGGGGGGCGAATACCCGAGGTGTCTAAGGTAATAATTCTGGTCTCCGGAGGAATGGATTCGTGCGTTACGGCCGCAATTGCGTCGGTCGAAAGCAACGACTTCGCTTTCCTGCATATTTCCTACGGCCAGCGAACTGAGAATCGCGAACGAAAGGCATTTAAGGACATCGCCGATCATTACGGCGTTGAAAAACGCCTCGATATTTCCATCGAACACTTAGCAATGATTGGCGGATCGTCCCTGACCGACGAGAGCATCGCAGTCACCGAAGCTGACCTTGAATCAAATGAGATCCCGACCAGCTATGTGCCATTTCGCAACGCAAATATGTTGTCGATAGCAGTAAGTTGGGCTGAGGCCATAGGTGCAAATCGCATATACATAGGAGCCGTTGCAGAAGATTCGAGCGGCTATCCCGATTGTCGTCCCGAGTTCTTCGAGGCTTTTCAGAAAACCATAAACACCGGCACAAAACCCGATACTCACATCGAACTCCGCACACCGATCATTCATTTAACTAAAGCCGAGATCGTAAAAAAAGGAATCGAACTAGATGCGCCGCTGCATTTCACATGGTCGTGTTACCGCAGCGAGGACCTTGCTTGCGGGACATGCGAATCGTGTGCGTTAAGGCTGCGGGGATTCGAGTGGGCCAATGAAATTGATCCAATCAGGTATGCAGAATAACTCAATCTGCTCTTCGACACTTGATCGCTCCCACAATTATGATAATAACTCCAATAGCGGACCCAATGATCGAAACAATCGTTGATACCAAAGCATTCCGTATTCCATCACCGACTGCACCGATACCAGCATTTTCGTTAAACCTTAGCGCGTCAAAACTGCTAAAAATGCCCCAGATAGTACCGCTCAGACCGATCAAAATACTAACTATCAACAGCACCACGCCGCTCATCATCCATTTACGATACTTGTTCATTCCTCTATTGTATTTCAAGACGATTTCGATGCAACTTCAGATCAGGTAGATCCCCCAACGCTGCGAATGCAACATTTTCCGTTACGAAGAATTCGCGCGCCAAGAGGTGAATTTCGCCGGTCGTCACAGCATTGAGATTTTCGAGAGATTCCTCGAGCGAAATTTGGCGGCCGTGGGTCATTTCGGCTTGGGCGAGTGTCGCGGCACGGGCGGCGGAATCCTCGAGGCCCAGCAGAACCGATGAAACGGTTTGTTGTTTTGAAAGTTCTAATTCATCCGCTGTCACGCCGTTTTGGACAACATCGCGCATTTCAGCAACTGCCAGATCGACGACTTCCTCGACCTGCTCGGGCGAGGTTCCCGCAAAGATCGAAAACAATCCGCAATCTTGATACATAACAGCCGAGGCCCCGACACTGTAAGCCAATCCGCGCTGCTCGCGCACCTTTTGCCACAAACGGCTCGACGTGCCGCCGCCTATGATATTCGCAAGCAGATCGGCGGCATAGCGGCGTTCGTCGGTCGCGGAGACAAATGGCGTCGCGATGATTAGGTGCGCCTGTTCAAGATTAGGATTATTTTTGACAATGCTCGGTGAAGCCAATGTCGGCGGAGCAGAGAGTGATGAGAGATGAGTGATGAGTGAGGAACCAAAGAACTTTTCGGCTAGCTCAACGAGTTGGTCGTGATCGACATTCCCTGCCGCCACAACTATCAAATTCGGTGCGCTGTAATTTTCTGCGTGATATTTTCGTGTAACCTCGTGGTTAAAACTTCTTACTGTGTTTGGCGTTCCTGCAATGTTCAGACCCAATGGATGTTTCGGAAAAAAAGCCTCGCTGAAAATCTCGCCCAAATATTCCTCAGGCGAATCTTCAATCATCTTCATTTCCTCGATGATGACGCGCTGTTCGCTTTTGAGATCGGCTTCGTCAAAACGCGGATCAATGAGCATGTCAGCGATCAGATCAAACGCTTTTGGCAATTGATCGTCAATCACCTTGATCGCAAAGCCCGTTTCCTCATGGGCGGTAAAGGCATCGAGATTGCCTCCGAGACGGTCCTGTTCGATGGCGATGTCAAGAGCGGAACGTTTCCCAGTACCCTTAAATACAGTGTGTTCTATAAAATGCGAAATGCCGTTTAGCTCTGACGGCTCGTGCCTGGATCCGACCCGGAAAAAGAATCCGAGGGTTGCAGAACGCACGTCGGGCATTCGATCCGTAAGAATAACTAAGCCATTATCCAAGCGTGTTTCTTGTATGTCTTCTTTCATCGTAAAAGATAAAGACTAACATGCGAGAGGGCGGAAACACGAGCGGTAGTCAGTCTGCCCAGCTAGATTTATACATTCCTGGCCACACTCTCTATCGTTAGTGTTTCTGCCTCTGACATTGCATTTTTTAGCAATGCGATGTAAATTTCTTACAGAACTTTCCCCGGACCGAGTCACAGCTCAAGGAGACAAAATAGGATGAAGAATCCCTTTCTCGAAAATTTCCGCCCGTATATTCCGGACTCCGCTACATTACGAGAACTGACGCCGTTTCCTCTGATCGTCGGTACGATGCTCGGCATTATTTTCGGCGCGTCGTCGCTCTATCTGGTGCTTAAGACAGGCTTGACGGTTTCGGCGTCAATCCCGGTGGCTGTGATCGCGATCACGCTCTTCCGGCTCTTGTCAAAAGTGAAAATTCTTCCGCAGCCTGTGAGGTATGCGCTCATGGCCGTCGGGTTAGCTATTGGCGTTGTAGTTTTTTACTTTCTCTCGAGTTTTGGGATCGGTCTAATATGGTGTGCATTGATCGGGGTTGTTGTAGCAGCATTTTTGATGTATGCCGTCTATAACGCAGACGACGCGACGATTCTCGAAGCCAATATGATGCAGACGGCCGGCTCGGCGGGCGAGTCGATCGCCTTCGGTATCGGCGTGACGATGCCGGCGATCATGATCCTTGGTTTCGATCTCGAGATAACACGGGTGA
>JBKJJR010000215.1:0-3326 GCA_046597835.1 Pyrinomonadaceae bacterium | reverse complement strand
GGTGACTATGACGGCGACGGGAAACTGGACATCACGGTATGGCGTCCGAGCACCGGCATGTGGCACATTCTTCAATCGAGCAACGGGGACTATTCGGACCGGTTCGGGGCGGCGGGCGACATGCCTCCGGGTGTGAATGCCACTTACAATTGGCGTCCGGCAGGCGGACATTTTACGCCCGCTCCGCCTAACGCCGTGCCGAGACGGCGGGCGTTTCAAACAGACAACCCGGGGACGGTCACGACCAACTGACGATCGGGCTGTTCGGAATCCGATCGAGACGGGCCACTAGCTAAAGTAAGTGGTAATTTAAGCGGTAGATCAAATATTTTTGGCGGGGACCTAGTGAACAGTTTTGGTGAGGTAGTTCAAGGTTGGTTGGCCCCCGCCAGACAAGGTTTTGGTGTCCCTGCCGTTGAAAATCGAAATAACTTAGATCAATGTGCCGATGCGATGCGGCCTACCTCTGAATAGCAGCTGCAGGCGGCCAGTTCGGTTCGTCGCCTATCGGTGATCGAGATCCCGCCGCGGGAATAATCGATGAGGCTGCTTGCGCGCAATTCCTGCGCTACGCCGGTGACGCTCGGGCGGTAAACTCCGAGAGTGCGGGCGATCTGCTCATGGGTCAGATTCAACATCTTTTGGCCGGAGCGATCCTGAACCATCAGGAGCCAAGTGCAGAGCCGTTCTTTGACCGAATGATACATATTGCAAACCGCCTTTTGCGAGATCTGTTTTATGTACGACTCCATGAAATGACTGACACTCGTGCGCACTGCGGGGTTTGTCCGAACCAATTTTTCAAATATTTCGAAGCTCACCCGTTGGGCAGTACCGACCTGCGAAACCTGAGTGCAGTTCGGAGCGAAATGTGAGCCTGACAACAAAGACGCGAGGCCGATGGCTCCGTCTTTTCCTATAACCGCGACCTCAACGGTGCGTCCGTCTTCGAGGATCTTTAATTCCGATACAACCGCTGTTTCCGGAAAGTAGATATAATCGAGAGCGTCCTCTTCCTGATAGAGATATTGGTCTCTTGTTAAAATAACCGGTTTTATTGAGGGCTTTAACATTGCGTACACCGATGACGGCAATGCGTTCAAGATCGCATTCGTGCAATTCGTTGAATTAGTGGTGCCGCTCAAACGTGCACGGGAATGTCCGGTATAAACTTCGTCCTGATAATGGTCACTGCCTGCGTATGAAGTTTCTCTGAAATCCATCTTGTTTCTCCCCTCTAAGTAAAATTCCCTAAGTACGTGATAAGTCCAACACCAGCGAACATCGCCTTGCCTATTGAATGACTAAATTATGCTCGGAAACGTGTCTGTAAAAAATCAGGAGAGTCGGAAAATGCACTAGGGATAAAATCACAGCGTCTAGGGATAATCCCCTAGAGGGCGCAAAGCGAGGGCTTTAGTGAACGGCGGCGACGCCCTTATTAAAGCTGGGCGATCTGCACGCGTTCAGCCGCCGAAGACCCTTATTCATATCCGAAGTTGCTCAATGGAGGTTTGGGGCGTATCATTTAGCACAAATCCAGTGATCACTGATCGGTTTGAACAGATCAGGCTAGTAACGCCCGAGGCGGGTGTGTCGGCCGCGACGCTTTCAGCGGCCGTTTTACCTTAACCGGAGGCTTTGCACTTCGAGGAAAACAGGAGGATGAAGATGGGGAAGATTTATTATTCGTTTGCTGTTGCTGCGGCCATCGCTGCCATATTTTGCTGCTCGAAACTGACGGTGTCTGCGGGATCGGCTGACGACCCGCACTCGGGTTTCGTTGATCAGATCAGCAGCCTTTTTGGTTCGCAGAGCAGTCCTGCTTCATCGTTCGGCGTGGCGGTACCGGTATCGATGCCGACCGTTAGCTCGTCGCCGAGTACGGTCGTTACCATCCCCGTGATCACCGGAGACGTAACCGGACGGAATGTAAATTCGTTCGACTTTCAAGTTTCGTTCGACCCGGCGATCCTGACTCCTGCATCGCCCGCTTTCGATAGTACCGGAACCCTCGGCAGCACGATGCTGGTCACGCCGAATACCAGCTTTCCCGGGCACATTATCATCTCGGCTTTTCAGTCAGGATTTTTGACCGGTTCAGGGACGCTGCTGAATCTAAAATTCAACGTCGTGGGCACGCTGGGCGGGCAGACGACGGCACTCGTCTTTGAGGATTATACGGATCCGAATATGACCTTCCATCCGGGATTTTCGTTCAACGAGGGCGATCCGCCATCGACAACGACGAACGGAACATTTACGGTTGCGGGGCCGACCCCGACCTCGACGAACACGCCGACGCAGACGCCGACATTTACACCTACTAGTACGGCGACAAATACGCCGACATTTACACCGTCTAATACGTCAACGAATACATCTACACCGACTCCGACGGCCAGCCCATTAAATACACCTCCGCCGATGCTGGGAAATTATCCGGCGACGAGCATTGCCCTGAGCGACAATGTGACCATAACGCCGAACGCTCCGCCCACGGATACGACGAGCATCAGCGTTGAGACCGCGACCGGCTTTGTCGGCGAACTAACGGCCGATCCTGTAACGGGCGTCATCAGCGTTACCAATGCTCATCACGCGAATATCATTCCGGGAACTTACACAGTTACGGTCAGGGCGTTCGGCGGCGGCGGGACGAGTCAAACGACATTCTCGATGACCGTGACGAACGGCACGGGCTGCTTTGGACTTCCTGGCGTGATGTCGCCTGCTGTGCCTGAGATCGGCGCGGGCGATTCTCCGCGGTCGATCGCGATCGGAGATTTTAACGGTGACGGAATACAGGACATCGCCGCGGCGAACTACGCATCGTCGAGCGTTTCTGTACGTTTGGGTGACGGCGGCGGCGCCTTTACCTCCCCCGCCGTGCCGGAAGCCGCTGTCGGTGCGTTCCCAAGATCAGTTGCGATCGGTGACTTTAATAACGACGGCAAACAGGATATTGCTACGACCGGTTTCGCGCTGGGCTATGTTTCGATACGCCTGGGCGACGGCAGCGGCGGCTTTACGTCGCCCGCCGCGCCTGAGGTGCAGGTGGACAAGGGCCCGTACTCAATCGCGATCGCGGATTTCAACAGTGACGGATTCGCGGATTTTGCCACGGCTGACTCGGCGTCGGTAAGCGTGTCGATACGTCTGGGTGACGGCAGCGGCGGATTCACTTTGCCGGCGATGCCGTCGGTCGGGGTTGACGGCAGCCCCCGCTCGATAGCGATCGCGGATTTCAATAACGACGGCAAGCAGGACTTTGCCACCGCTAACTCGGTCTCAGCCAATGTTTCGATCCGGCTTGGTGATGGAAC
>JBKJJR010000059.1:0-3645 GCA_046597835.1 Pyrinomonadaceae bacterium | reverse complement strand
GGGCAAAAGTCGGCGCAGCGGCTGGCTTTTTATGTGCTTCGGCGGCCGCTTGCCGAGGTTGAGAATTTTGCCGCCGCGCTTCGCGAGGTTAAGGAAAAGATCGTTTTTTGCTCAGTCTGCAACAATCTCACCGACGTCAACCCGTGCCTTTATTGCTCAAATCCAAAACGCGACCGCTCGATCATTTGCGTTATCGAGGAGCCGTATAATCTCGTTACGGTGGAAAAGACGCGCTCGTTCCGAGGGCTTTATCACATTTTGCACGGCACGCTTTCGCCGATGCGCGGTATCGGACCGGATGAATTGATGATCGTAAATTTATTGCCGCGGCTCAGCCCCGAAAATAATGACGGCGTCGAGGTCAAGGAAATAATCGTGGCAACCAACCCGACGACGGAAGGCGAAGCAACCGCAAATTACCTCGCCCGTTTGTTAAAGCCTCTGGGCGTATCAGTCACGCGGATCGCTATGGGAATGCCTGTCGGTTCAGACCTCGAATTTGTCGATGAAGTGACAATGGACCGTGCACTTGCAAACCGGCACGCTATTTGAACAGTAGGCAGAAAGCAGTAGACAGAAAGCAGAGCGCGGCTATCCGAAACCCTTCTGCAATGTTTGCGAGAACGCTACGCGACGAACGCCGGATCTGATCGGTTAATGAGTATTTTTCTTCGAGATGGAATATCTCCATCACAAGGCGATAGGCTAACTGATAAACCTTAAGGCCACGATACCCTTGCATATCTGCGTGGCCTCGAGTGCCTTCTGCTACTGCTTTCTGCCTACGGATCAGAATCTTACGGTTTCAACCCCTGCTGTCGAATCTACGTGGGTCGCTTTCCATTCCTCGTCGTTCCCATAGAAATTGACGTCAAATTTTAGCAAAGATTTGGCCGGAATGCCGTCAAAAATCTGCGGAGCGTCTTCAAATGCGGCGATCGTTCCGATGCCGATCACCTCGGCACCGATCTCTTTGACAAGCGCGATCGTTTCGCTGATGGCCTTACCGGAACGGTTGATGTCATCGACGATGATGGCCGGGAAAACGTCGCCTTTGTTGACATACTGGCGAAACTGCCGTTTACCGTCCTCCATTTCCGCCCAATAGATCTGCTTTGCGCTGAGAGCTTCGCGAACGCCGAACGCAACCATGATGCCGCCCGGGCTAGGGCTTATAATTGAAACTTCGGGAAGGCATTTTGAGATCGACTTTTCCATCCTGAACATACGGCTCAGGCCGACAGAAAGAATGCGGGCATTGTCGTAATAGCGAAATGCCAATGGCATTTGAAAATAATGCGAAGCGTGTTTGCCGTTCGGGTAAACAAAATGTCCTTGTCGATAGGCTCCGGTTGTGGCAAGTATGTCCATTACCTTTTCAGGCGGCGGAATGAGGTTAACCATTTCTATTCTCCTTCTTCAATTCAGAAGATTATACCGCCCCGCAACGCAGGTTTCCAATCAGCCATTTTCTTTTTCCATATCTGCCGGCCGAAGTATTTTTAGGATCAAAACTTGCTGGTCCTGAGTCATTTCCTTTGGCATATCGTCGAGGCCGAACCAGGCGAGCTCGATGATCTCGCGGCTTTTCACGATCGGTTCGCCGATGGCTTTGGCGGCAAAGATGATTTCTATATGCAAGTTAAGAGTTCTTGTCCATTGAAGACTGACATCGCTTAATTCAAGTCCCGTCTCCTCGCGGATCTCCCGGCGAAACGCTGCTTCCGGCTGCTCGCCGGCATCCAAAAAACCGCCCGGGATGCCCCACCTTGAAACCGGCCTCAGCACATGATTCAAAAGTAAGACATCACCATTTTCATTCGTTATGACGCCCGCCGCCGAGACAGTAAAGCTCGTTTGAAAACGCCGCGTCAGCCATCGCCGCAGGCTTCCGGGTATCCATTTCCAGAGCTTTCCTAACAAAATGAGAGACATATCAGCGTGGCCGCAGATTTAGCTTTACGAAAGTGTAACAATGTTATACATTTATAAACAGTAAAGGTTTAGTTCCCCTCCGACAGGCCTACGACTTTTCATTATATTAGCTTTTCCTGGAAGGTTTCGATAAATGGGCACAATTCCTATTTGGCAAAGGGTATTTTTCGCATTTATATATTTGGTATTTGCGACAACCAGCTTTGCGCAGGACGTTCGTGTGTCGGACGATCTCGCAAATGCATTCCGCAAAGTTGATGTGGTTCGCATAAACACATCGGCGGACCTTAAGACTCTTTCATTTAGAATGGGAGGCCGCGGAGTCACACTTGCCGTCGCGCCGCACGATCTGCGAAGCAGCGTATTCAAAGCACAGGACAGTACAGCTCTCGGTGAAAACGCGATCGGCCGAGAGCCGGCTTATACGTACAAAGGGAAACTTACCGGCGAAGAAAATTCTACAGTTCGAATAACGATCGAGGGAGCCCGCATCGAAGGATATTTTACCGCTGGCCGCGAAAGATATTTTATCGAGCCGGCGTCCAGATATTCCCCCGCTGCCACGAACGACGATCTTGTCGTTTATCGTGCCGAAGACGTCATAGCCGGCGACACTTGGCGGTGCGGTTTGACGATCAAAGAAAAGATCGATCTTGGTAAAGACTTGACGAAAAATAAGATCGCCGATGCACTGCAGTCGCTAAAGCGCATTGAGGTGGCTACCGAGGCCGATCTCGAATTTGTAACTGCGCTTGGCGGCCCGGCGGCGGCGAACCGCGAGATACTCGGGATCCTAAACATGGTCGAGGGTCTCTATGAGAGCGAACTCGGCCTTTCGATCAGCGTGGTTTTTCAGCATACATGGTCAACCGCAGACCCTTTCGCCGGCGTTAACATCGATGCGACGATGCAAAGTTTCCGCAGCTATTGGAATGCCAGTTTTCCGCCCGGGACATATCCTCGCGACACGGCGCACCTCTTTTCCGCCAAACCGAACGTCTTGGCGCAAGGCTGGGCATATGTGGGCGTGATCTGCGCGAGCCCGACGTTTGCCTACGGCGTGAGCGGACGTGTAGATTGGGCCCCGGCAAAATTTTTGCTTACTGCTCACGAGATCGGGCACAATATTGGGGCGACCCACGTTGATGCCGCGCAGGGCTGCTCAAATTCGCTGATGAATGTTCAGTTGACGGGCGCAACGCCGCTCTCATTTTGTACGTATTCCCAAAACGAGATATCGTCATATACCGGGGCGAACGGCTCATGTTTGACACTGTTTATTGCCTGTAACTTTGATTTTGACGGCGATGCAAAGGCTGATATTGCACTGTTTAGGCCGGCATCAGGTACATGGTATGTGAATCAAAGCACTGGCGGAACTTCCGGAACGCAATTCGGCAAGAATGGCGACAAAGTTGTCGCGGCCGATTATGACGGCGACGGTCGATCGGATATTGCAGTGTTTCGTGAAGGCCTGTGGTTCCGGCTGGACAGCTCAACAAACACGTTTCGATCCGTCGCATTTGGGCTCAAAGACGACGTGCCCGTTCCGTCCGATTTTGACGGTGATGGCAAGACGGACATTGCTGTTTTTCGGCCTTCAAACGGTTACTGGTATCAGATCCTGAGCATCGGAGGAACATTTGCAGCGGTCAATCACGGCATGAACAACGATGTACCGCTTCCGGGCGATTTTGACGGCGACGGCAA
>JBKJJR010000294.1:0-3227 GCA_046597835.1 Pyrinomonadaceae bacterium | reverse complement strand
ATTCAGCCATAGTGTTAAATGCCGAGTTTATCACGCAATTCCAATTCGCGGGCATTCATCTTGCCGTCGTCAGTTTCGTGATCGTAGCCGCAGAGATGCAAAAGGCCGTGGAGAATTAGCTGTTTGATCTCGCCCTCGAGCGTTAGGCCGTTTTCGGCGGCTTGTTTCTCAGCCTGTTGGGCAGAGATGACTATATCGCCCAAATTGGTTTTGTCGGGATCGAATTCGTCCGGCTCGTGCGGAAATGAAAGGACGTCAGTAGTTGTGTTTTTGCCGCGAAACAAGTCGTTGAGTTGTTTCATTCGACTGTCGGAGATAAAGGCGATCGAAAAATTGCGGCCACTTGCTTCGGAAACACTTTCAGCAACCAACTTAGAGAAAGTGCGGAACGCGTCGCGATCTAATTTAACTTTTCGCTGCAAGTTGATGACATCGATCATCGCGTTAGTGGTCACCAGGTTCGTTATTTTCCGAATGAGTTTCGTACGCCTTTACGATCATCTGGACAAGTTTATGCCGCACGACGTCTTTGTCCGTGAAATAAACAAACTCGATGCCT
This sequence comes from Pyrinomonadaceae bacterium, assembly GCA_046597835.1. Classification (GTDB taxonomy): domain Bacteria; phylum Acidobacteriota; class Blastocatellia; order Pyrinomonadales; family Pyrinomonadaceae; genus OLB17. Next base: position 2,668 of record JBKJJR010000294.1, on the reverse strand, counting down.
TCGAGATCGGCGAGGATCGTTTCGGCTTCTTTAATGCCGCTCTTTTGGCCGCGAGGAAGATCGATCTGGGTTTTGTCGCCCGTGACGACGGCCTTTGAACCAAAGCCAATGCGGGTGAGGAACATTTTCATTTGTTCGCTCGTGGTGTTTTGGGCTTCGTCGAGGATAATAAACGCATCGCTCAACGTACGGCCACGCATAAATGCCAGCGGCGCGATCTCGATGATGCGTTTTTCGAGCATTTTTGTTACCTTTTCCGAATCGACGAGATCGAAAAGAGCATCATAAAGCGGCCTAAGATAAGGATCAACTTTCTCTTGCAGATCGCCGGGCAGGAAACCTAGCCGTTCGCCCGCCTCGACCGCAGGCCGCGTCAGGATAATGCGGCTCACTTGTTTCTTGAACAAAGCATCGACCGCCATCGCTACAGCCAGAAAACTCTTGCCAGTTCCCGCGACACCGATGCCAAAGACGAGATCGTTTTCCGCTATCGCATCGAGATATTTGCGTTGGTTGGCAGTCTTTGGCGCGACCTGCTTCTTTCCGGACGGGTTAAAGCGCGCCTTCAGGAAATGGTCTTTTAGGCTGTATGCACGGTCCTCGGCGATCTGTTTGAACGCATCTCGCAGTTCCTTATCAGTAAACGTATTGCCGTCCGCAAAAAGATCGCCAAAATCATTAAGTATTTGCTCAACAGTCTTTATATCCTGCTCGTCGCCATCTATGAGCAGTTCATTCCCGCGGGCCCCAATGCTCACATCGAGGATCGATTCGAGATATTTGATGTTTTGATCCTGAACGCCGAAAAGCGTGGTGAGGCCCTGATGCGGAAGTTCTAGTTTTCGAAGATTGCTCAAATTGAAATTGGGCTTGTGCCGATATGAAAAGGCTACTAAAAGGGAATTTGCGTGTCAATTTGTACAGTCCGTACGTTCATAAAGACAGACATCACGGGCGGATCATTGGAATTTAGTATTTTGCGACAAATAGGTACCAATTGTCTTTGATCGGGCGATATGCGAAGTGGGCGTCGGCGTCCTGGAAAACAAAGCCGTCGAGCACGGTATGAGTTATTTTAGGCGGTTCGGTGAGATATGCGTACCCCTTGCCTGAACCGCCGGCAGCCATAGCTTGGCCGATGACGACAAACCACACGGTGCTCGGATAATATTGTATAAGGCCGTTGCTAAGTTTCAGTTCGGTAAACAGATCATTGTACGCCTGCCACCGATCTGGGCCGATACCCCATTCGGATTCGGGCCGCGGCCAGGCCCCTGCGGTTTCCGTCTGAAGAAGATTATAGGTGATCCTCGTCATGTGTGGGTCTTGATGGCACCATTCGACAAGTCTGTTGAATTCGGCTTCATGCTCCCCAAAATTTGTGAGCAGCGCTTTGTCAGAATCGGACGGTTCCGGGCGGCTTGTGTTTATGCACGATGCCGCGAACAAAACAATAGCCGCAGCTAAGATGCATACAGCACCAAACGAAAAACTCCGCACCTGAAACGACCGCATTTCTCTCCTCATAGTTCGAATTCTACTTTTTTCTGTGCACTTTTGCACGGATTGTGTTCGCTATGGTATCCTCACTCCTTTGTAAATCGCACTTATATTTTAATACTTAGGAGCAATGTTAATTAACAATGGCTAGCAATCAAGACGGACATGTGGGCAAAGTTGTACAGATCATCGGTCCGGTCGTTGACGTAGAATTTTCGGACAATTATCTGCCGCCTATCTATCAGGCGCTCAGGATCACGAGCGAAGGCTTTGACGGCGAAAAGATCGACGTCGTCGCTGAGGTGCAGCAGCATTTGGGCGAAGGCCGAGTTCGCGCGGTGTCGATGCTGCCGACGGATGGAATGGTCCGCGGGATGAATGTAGTCGATCTAGGTGGCCCAATCATGGTGCCGGTCGGGAACGCGACCCTTGGCCGCGTAATGAACGTCATCGGCGATCCAGTTGACGAGCTTGGGCCGGTAAACAGCGAAACCAGATCTTCGATCCATCGTCATGCTCCGTCGTTCGACGAGCAGGCGACGTCGCTTGAGATGTTTGAGACGGGAATCAAGGTCATTGATCTCGTGCAGCCATTCCTGCGTGGGGGAAAGATCGGACTGTTCGGCGGTGCGGGCGTCGGCAAAACGGTTTTGATCATGGAATTGATCAACAACGTGGCGATCGGTTCGGAAGGATTTTCAGTGTTTGCCGGCGTCGGCGAACGCACGCGTGAGGGCAACGACCTGCTTCGCGAAATGGTCGAGTCGAAAGTTATCAAATACGGCGACGCGTTCAACGAGAATATGGAAAAAACGGGCGAATTCGACCTCACAAAGGTTGATAAGTCCCAGATTCCGGGCTCCAAAGTGTCGCTTGTGTACGGCCAGATGACGGAACCGCCTGGAGCGCGTCTTCGAGTTGCGTTGTCAGGTTTGACCGTTGCTGAGTACTTCCGCGATCAGGGAAATGACGTACTGTTCTTCGTTGACAATATTTTCCGATTTACGCAGGCAGGTTCCGAAGTGTCCGCACTTCTAGGACGTATGCCGTCCGCAGTGGGTTATCAGCCGACGCTTGCCAGTGAAATGGGCGAGATGCAGGAACGCATCACTTCTACCAAAACCGGAGCTATTACATCCATTCAAGCTGTTTACGTGCCTGCTGACGA
>JBKJJR010000099.1:0-2995 GCA_046597835.1 Pyrinomonadaceae bacterium | reverse complement strand
TTCGGTCGCAGGGTCGATCTCGCGGATGAGGGCTCCGTTGCGGGTATCTATCTCGGCTTTGCGAACGGTCACCGGCATCGTCCAGTCACCGTTCCATTCGGGATGCGTCGCCAACGCCTCCTTCATAAAATCCGCCCACACCGGCATCGCCGAATCCGATCCTTTCATCCCGAGGTCGTCGCCGTTGTCAAACCCGACATAGACCACGCATACAAGCTCGGGCGTGAAGCCCGCGAACCAGCCGTCACGCGAGGTTCCCGTCTTTCCCGCAAACGCACGCTTACCCGGTTCGTTGTGAAAACCCCAGCCCTGTGCCTGTGCCGCCGTGCCGCGATTTATCACGTCCTTCATAATGTCGTCCATCACGTAGGCGACATCTGGACGGACGACATTCTTGCGCTCGGGCACCGAGGCCGAGATCGTGCGTCCGTCTCCGGCGGTGATCCGCGTGATCGGCATCGGAGCGACTCGATCGCCGAGATTGGCGAACATCGTGTAAGCCGTGGCAACTTGCAGCGGTGTCGCTTCCGCTGTGCCGAGTGCCATCGCGGGATACGCTTTTTCGACTTTCGGGAAGCCGGCCTTGTGGGCAAGGCTCATCACCTTGCCGATGTTGAGCTGCATTGCAATATCAACCGTAATGACGTTCTTGCTCTTGACCAGAGCGTCGCGAAGCGTCGTGTCCTTGTTCGAGAAAAAGTCGCCAAAATTGCCAGGCTTGTAGCTTTCTCGGCCGTATGTAAATGTCTTTTTCTCATCCTTGAAGATGCTAGCCGTTGTAAATTGCCGCGAGCTGGAATCGTACGCCGAGTTGATCGCCGTGGCGTAAACAAATGGCTTGAAAACCGAACCGGGCTGACGCATCGCATCCGTCGCACGATTGAATTGGTTCGCCAAATAATCTCGTCCGCCGACCATCGCAACGATCTCGCCGGTCTTTGGGCGGACCGCAACCAGAGCGGCATTCAAAGTGCCCGATCCCTTTTTTGGAAAAAACTTGTCGAGTTTTGCGAGTCGTTTGTTGACGATCTCATATGCCATTCGCTGGAGGTCGGGATCAATAGACGTGTAAACCCGCAGATGCTGCAACGCCTCAGGATCGCTGACGAGCTTTGGCAATTCTTCGGTCGCGTATTGCGAAAAGTACGGCATACCCTGCAGGTCCTTGGTATTGGAAATTTGTTTGAGATGTATCTCCTCGCTGCGGTATTCGGGCAGTCGCTCGGGCGACAGTTCACCCGCCTGTGCCATTGATTCAAGAACCTGATTGCGACGCTCGGTGACTCTCGGAAGATCTTTGTAGGGATTATAACGATTAGGGCTGCGAATGATACCGGCGATGAACGCAGACTCAGGCAGCGTCAATTGCGACACGTCCTTGCCGAAATATGCGTTCGCCGCTTCGCCGACTCCGTAGATCGATACGCCCGATTGCTGGCCGAGATATATTTGATTGGCGTAAAGCGTGAATATCTCCTGCTTTGACAAACGTGTTTCAAGGATAAGCGACATGTAGGCTTCTTTTACCTTACGCTCGATTGTTTGCTCACGCGTAAGGAGCAGATTTTTGACAAGTTGCTGCGTGATCGATGAGCCGCCTTGATTTGCCAGCGGCGAACCGTCGTCGCCTTCGTAACGCCGCCACAGAGCACGAGCGATGCCGCGAAAATTGACGCCGTAATGCTCAAAGAACGCACGGTCCTCCGTCGTCGTGATCGCCTTTACCAGATGAGTCGGTAGGTCGTTGAATTTAACAGTTTTCCTTCGCCCGTCGCCTTCGGCAGCGATCGAACTGAGAATTTTGGGTTCGAGTTTTACCTCGCTGGGCTGAGTATTAGCGTCGCGGTCGCCGATCGCCGCAACCGACTTCTGGTCCTTGCCGAATTTGACGGTTAACGACGGGAAAACCTTCTTGCCGTCAATGACGCCCGTCAATCCCGGCTCGATCCCAACCTTGTCGCCGTCAACAGCATAACGGCTGCGCGATTCGTCAGCTTGATTATTGCGTTCGATATAGCCGGCTGATTTAAGGTATTCGACAAGTGCCGTTATCGTCAGGCTCTCGCCGGTCTTTAATATCTTCGGAGCCGAATAGATTCCGGCCGAGGGTGTAAAGACTTCGCCGCTGAGCAGCTTTTGGTCGATGCGGTCGGAAAACTGGAACCAAAAATATGTAAGCGTCAAAAAGACAGCGAGACCGACAAGCAATGCCGCCGAGAATGTCCAAACATTGAATATCAATCCCAACAATCGCCGAAAACGGGATCGAGGCGGTTGCGGTGCGTGGTACGACGACGAACGTCGCCCTTTCATCCAGCCTTTCGGCGGCAGCTTTGATCTTTTACTCTCTACTGTGTTTGGATCGGACATTTTTGGTGGAACCAAGCGGGAGAAACGAACGCAAGTCCGCTCTCAAAAGTCTATCAGATTTTGTTATCTAAGCAGAGTTTTTAAAACATAGGCGCGAAGTCGCAAGGTCGCGAAGAAAGGTCACCCAGGTTTTTACCCATAAAATTATTTATTCTTCCTTTGCGTCTTCGCGCCTTTGCGACTTTGGGTTAGATTCTTATTAGCTTGAATATTTAGATATGAAGATACTCGTCACCGGCGGCAGCGGTTACCTGGGCACGCATGTCCGGCGATTCTTTGATGCCGACGATATGTCGCGTCGGTCGAATCTCAACATTCTGAACAAACAGGATGCCGCGATGGTTCAGGATTATGATGTCGTCATCCACATTGCTGCATACCTTGATAAATCGACTGAAAACGCCGATCAGGTCTTTCTCACCAATGTCGAAGGCACGGTCAATCTCCTGCGTGAGATGAAGGAAAATGCAGTCTTCATTTTTGCCTCGACCAAAGACGTATATGGCCGTTATGCAGATAATTACACCGAAGTTCCTGAATCGTGTCCGACAGTTTACACCGGCCAGAGTTCGCTCGAATGGTCAAAGCTGATCGCCGAACGGTATGTTGAGTACTACGCTCACGC
>JBKJJR010000069.1:0-5872 GCA_046597835.1 Pyrinomonadaceae bacterium | reverse complement strand
GTATAATTTCAATTTTATTCACAAAAACCCCAAAGAATCGAAATTGGAGTATAGCACAGGCAAATGTGTTGTGATTAAGACGATGCCGGGAAGAGTCGGCATCGTCTTTTGTTTTTTAATTGATCAATTTAGTAACTGAACTATTTAGTAATAGAGCCTGACCAACCGCGACAGCCGGACGCCATCATTCATATAGTAACGCCTGACCATGCGATAGCGGCGATTGCCTACTTGCGTGCGACGATACTGGCCGTAATTTTTGTATCCATACGTATTCTTCTTACGCCAATTGCCCTGGTGCTTTCCGGGCTGCCAAACGCGGTCGTTACTTACCGATCCGTGACTTTTCTGACCCTTTCCCTGCCCATTCTGTGCTGTGACCGTGTTCTCAGTCGGCATCCAAAAGAATGCGGTCGCTAACAACATTGTAAAAATAATTATTTTTTTCCTCATAATATTCTCTCCCGTGCCTAAGAGGCATCATTTCGAGTCTATCCTGTGTTGCGATTACTGTCTGTACGGTTGCAAACATAATGAAGGACACTAAAATTCCGATACCGTGTGCGTTGGCTCACTGAACCGCGAAGCGGCCCCAATTATTTTATATGTGATGCAACTCACAGACGGCGTCTTGCCGAACTGCTTTAATCATTGTAAGCCCGACGTTAATTGGAAACCAAATAAATGCACTTACCAGACATGTAGTCGGTAGCCGCCAAAAGGCTCCGACGTCATCTAGATAGAAGTTGCGGAAGATTAAAAAGGGTGAATTCAAATGCTTTGGACGATCTTGTTGATATTGCTGATCCTGTGGGCGCTGGGCGTTGGTGTTGGAGGCCTTGGTGCGGGCGGTGGCCTTATCCATCTGATAATCGTCATTGCGGTTATCGTTCTCATTGTTCAACTAGTTAGAGGGCTCCGGCTGTAATTTAGCGCTGGAATTCAAATAAATACTCGATGTGGTATCTGAGAATTGGCGTGTAGGAAAGATTTGATCATCCTCACTACTTTTTTATTTAGCGCACCACATAAACCCAAACATATTTCTGAAATATTTGAAACCACGCCGCCGCGTCGCGCGTCTTTTTCCATGACGGCAGGATTTTTGAGGCCAATACAATGAAAAAACAGCTCTCAGAAGAACAACTCGATAGTTTAATACGAACGTTGGTGAACTCTGTGGCTGCCGACCAAGCGACGGTTAGCGAGATCGCCGATTCACCGGCGATCAGGTGGGGCGTTCAGCGGCAGATCAACGAGCAGAAAGGTGCGGATCTGTCGGCTTGGCCACCGATAGGCAAGGTAGTTCGATGGCTGACGGCCGGTGTTCCTATTGCGGCTGCTGCTGCGTTGATAATATCGGTATTTGTTTTTCGTCCGGCGGAAAAGAGCGATAATATTGTAAGTTCTGTAACAGAGCCGATAAGCACATCAGTCATTAACACGCCGCCAGCTTCACCAGTTCTCGATCCATCAACCACGACGAAAGCCGTTCAAAACCTGGCAAAACTAGAAAGGCATGAATTTGTTGCCGCAAAAGTTGGCCGTGACGTAAAACATACGGCGGTCAGACCGGAAGTAACGACTGCAGCGAGTACAAAGAAATCAGTCGAGATCAAAACCGAGTTTATTGCCCTTTCGTATGCGCGTGATCCAGAGAGCGGACAGATCGTTCGGGTTAAAGTGCCTAGTTCGATGATGGTTTCGCTTGGTCTCGTTGTGAGTGTAGAAAAACCCTCCGATCTGATTGACGCTGAGGTGCTTGTCGGTGACGATGGCCTGACGCGGGCGATTCGCTTCATAAGGTAAGAGTTTCGGATCTTTACGAGTGTATATATATGAACACGAACCTATTTTTTGCAATTTTTCTCAGCATTAATTTGATTCCAAACGCATTTGCTCAGCGTCCGCGTCCAGAAGGCCCGCCTCCCGGCGAGGGCCGCTCCAAAGGCGATTGGACCCGCGGTCTTGACACAAACAAGAATGGCATGATCGAGGCAGGCGAGTTTCAGGCTGCTATTGACCGAACATTCATCGACCTCGACGGCAACAAAGACGGGGTTATCAGCAGAATCGAAATTCCCCGTCCACGGATTGGTGGGCGTCCGGGCCCGCCGCCGATGGGGCGGGGCGAAAGAATGAATGGCCGGCCTCCCGGTGAACGTCCTGGCCCGCCCGACGAGATTCGCGACAAGCTTCCGCCATTCTTTTTTATGGAAAAGTTCCACGATGTGGAATCAATGACCAAGTCCGAATTTGAACGGGCGGCCAAAGAAGTGTTTGGCTCGATGGACGCAAACGATGATGGAGCGCTTAGCCGTGAAGAATCAAAGCCACCAAGAGACCATGCGGAAATCGAAGAACGAATCGGACCTCCGCCTAATGCAAGGTTTATTGCAGCCGAGTTGCGGTTTGGCGACAAACTCGTAAAAGGCCAACCCTTTTCCGCCGACACCATTATCGAAGATACTCGCCGTCTCTATGATGGAACTACTGTTACCAAGACAATAAAAGGTGCGTTCTATCGTGATTCGGCCGGTCGGACGAGGCGTGAGCAGCCGCTCGAAATGGTTGGCGGTTTTAATATCGTAAATGAAAAGAATAAACCTCAGACATTAGTCTTTATCAATGATTTTGCCGCAAAGACGCAGTATTTCTTTGACCTGAATAACAGCATCGCTCGAAAGATCGGCATAGGTCCGGATGGGCCGCCGCGTGAGGATTCTCAGGCGCCGGGCGCTAAATCGGAAACCCTCGGCACGAAAACGATCGAAGGCATTTCTGCCGAGGGGACTAAGACGATGTTCGAACTGCCGGCTGGCCATATCGGAAATGACAAACCTATCCAGGTTATTACTGAAAAATGGTATTCTCCGGAACTACAGCTTATAGTGATGTCGCGGCATCTCGATCCGCTTTCGGGCGAACATATATTTCGGCTTGTGAACATCAAACGCAGTGAGCCTGCCGCCGATATGTTTACAGTTCCGGCTAGTTTTCGGGTCGAAAACAAATTTGAGCGTCGGCTACGATGATGACTATCCAGTTTGTTTAACTGAAACGAATTGAAGAAAATGCTCGATGAGGTTTTGATCATAGTTTGCAAGAAGAGGCTCAGTTTCCATCGATCGGGTTTTCCGGCACATCTACTGTCAAGGACGATGAACTTGTGCGGGCTGTGCTCGATGGTGATGAGCGGGCATTTTCAGAGATATTTGACAGGCATCGGTTATTAGTCACGCGGGTTGTCGGCCGATTTTTTCGGGAACGGTCGGAGATCGAAGAATGTGTCCAGTTAAGTTTTACCAAGACGTATTTTTCGCTTAAACATTTTCGCGGCGGACGTGATAAATCACTGCAGGCATGGCTGACCCGCATCGCGGTAAATGTTTGCTACGACGAATTCCGTCGACGCGGCCGACGGCCGGAAAGTCGCTTTAGCGAAATGGATGACGAAGGAGCGGCGTTCATCGAGTCAATAAGTGACACAAACGCCGGATCGGCGGAAACGTCATTAGCATCCGCGCAGTTGGCAGAGAAGATATTGGCGTCGCTTGACGCCCGAGACCGAATCGCTATGACGCTCGTATATTCTGAAGATTATTCTTTGAGTGAAGCCGCAGAGATCATCGGCATCAGTGCCGCCAATCTTAAATCAAGATTATTCCGATGCCGCAATCATATTAAAGAACGATTTGGACATCTTTTCAACTGAGAGAAAAACCTATGAAAAAACTTAAACTGATCGTATGCTTTGCATTCGTTATTGCGTTTGGTGCATTTGAGTTACTGAGGTCTGGTCCGGTCAAAGGCCAGTCGGGAATACTTGCGGCTCCGACAGGCGTTATCGCATCTGATACCAAATATAATAACAAGGTCAGAGTCGAATGGGATGCTATTCGCGGCGCTATATTGTATCGAGTGTTTCGAGGAACTACTTCCAATGTCGACACCGCTGTTGATATCGGGAACACACCGGCAAATACTTTCCTTGACAATACCGCCACCCCCGGGCAGACCTTCTTTTATTGGGTCAGAGCAGAAAATGGCACTAATGTAAGTGCATTAAGCCAAAGCGATCAGGGTACGCGATCCAATACTGCTCAGCAGGGGCCTGTCCCTCCGCTCGGACCTCCGCCTGTGCCGGCCGGCAACCCCGTCACCGCGGCTAAAGTTTATCTTGGAAAAGCTCTCTTCTGGGACGAGCAAATGTCGTCCACGCGGACAGTTGCCTGCGGCACTTGTCATAAAGCCAGCGGCGGCGGCGATGATCTGCGTGCCTCCACTTCCCCATCGACATCGACGAACCCCGGACTCAATCAATTTTTCGGTGACGCCGACGATGTTTTCGCCTCCAAAGGTATTCCGCAGAGCAATCTGGACGGCACATATTTGTCATCGTCTCTTTATGGACTCAATGATCAGGTAACCGGACGCAGTTCGATGTCTTATTTGAACGCCGGTTATTTGCCGCTGACATTTTGGGATGGCCGTGGAAGTGGAACATTTCGCGATCCGATTACAAATGCGATCATCCTCAACACAGGTGGAGCTCTTGAGAGCCAAGTGCTTGGCCCGCCGGTAAGTTCAACTGAGATGGCACACACCGGCCGCGATTGGAACCAGGTCGCCACCCGCATAAATGAATCACGCCCCCTCGCACTAGCAACAAACATCCCGGTTGCTCTTCAAACGTGGATCGGCGGACGCAGCTACGGCGATCTTTTTAACGAAGCTTTCGGAACCTCGGCTGTAACGCCGGCGCGGATCGCCCTTGCAATTGCGACCTACGAACGTGTTCTTTACACCGACCAGGCGCCTGTTGATCTGGCAAATGCCGGTATTACGCCATTGACTCAGCAAGAAAATAATGGCCGCAATGTGTTTGTTGGGCCGGGGGCGCAATGTGCAGCCTGTCACGCCGCTTCATTGACGACCGACGATACTTTTAGATACATCGGCGTCAGGCCGCAAAACGACGACACCGGACGTTTCCAGGTAACCGGCCTTAATGCTGACAGTGGCAGATTCAAAGTACCAAGTCTGAGAAATGTCGAACTCCGCGGAACCTTCTTCCACAATGGCCGCTTTACCACGCTCGAACAGGTCGTGGCGTTCTATAACCGTGGCGGTGACTTTGGCGGGCCCAATAAAGATCCGCTTATCCGCCAACGCGCACTGAGCCCGCAGCAACAGGCCGATATTGTTGCGTTCCTAAAGAGGCCGCTGACCGACCCGCGAGTCACGGCGGAGTTACCGCCGTTCGACAGGCCAACGCTTTACATGGATTCGAATCGAGTTCCGCAGGTGACTGGCACGGGCCGCGCCGGCTCAGGCGGCATCGTGCCTGTGATTAAGGCAATTTCACCGCCGCTTGCCGGTAACCCGAACTTTACGGTCTCGGTGTCAGGGGCACTTGGAAATGCCGACGCTGTACTCGTTATTAGTTCCTACGATCCCGGTGCAGGTCTTGTTATTCCTGCTACCGGAACTCTTGCGCGCATCACGGCAGCGACTCAAAACACCGGTGCCGGCAATGGTTGGGCTTCTGTGACGTTTCAACTCCCAGCGAATACTCGGGTTTTAGGCAAAACATTTTATGCCCGCTGGTATATCCAGGATCCTGGAGCACTTGCCGGATTTTCTGTTTCGCAAATCGCTCAGTTCACAGTCTTTGGGTCGAACATTGCCGCAAGTGTAGATGCTAATCCCTTTGAATTTAACTAGGCTCAGGCAATCGAATAGTTGATTAGAGACAAAACAAAATGGCCGGGCGATCAATCCGATCGTCCGGCCATTACGTCGTGTTTAAAGAATCTGTGAGTCTATTCCATTCGTCGAGCGTGAGGGTTTCCGCCCGGCGCCTTCCGTC
>JBKJJR010000325.1:0-3080 GCA_046597835.1 Pyrinomonadaceae bacterium | reverse complement strand
TTTTTGAACTTCTTGGCAAGCTCCGCGAAGCCTATACCGGCTGCGAAGAAGGCTCGGACTACGACTAAGTAACATCGAATATCGAACGGAACTGACAGAATGTTTAGGATGAAACTCTTTTTGATGACTATATGAATAGCGGACCTCTTAAACAAATTACCGTTAATTCGCGCAAATTTGATCAGAGGATTCGGCGCACCTGGACGTGTCGGTTGATCGAGAAAAACGATCCTTTGATCGTACTCGTTGGCGAATTTGACCGCGATGTCAAGCATCCGGGACTCGGTTCGATCAGCAGGGGGACGATCTCGTACGAATATTATTGGCTCGACTGCTGGTATAACATCTTTCGCTTTCACGAGCCGGATGGACAACTCCGAAACTATTATTGCAACGTCGCGATGCCGCCGACCCTAGCTAATGGCATTCTTGATTATGTCGATCTGGATATCGACGTGGTCGTTTGGCCGGACAATAGTTACGAAGTAGTTGATCGCGACGATTTTGAAAGGAATACGGTAAAGTTCGGGTATACGAGCGAAGTGCTGTTGCAAGCTGAATCCAGCGTTGACGACATCATACGAATCGTCGAATCTGGCCAACTTCCGAAAGGCGACTGAAATTTCGCAACATTACAAATTATTTTGCGTTACAATTTGATAATTCCATTTTGCAAAACTTATTGGTTTGGAGGTTCGTAAGTGAAAGGTAAAATATTTTTTGTTCTGTTATTTTGCGGCTGCATTTCGGCCGATGTTTTGGCGCAGTCGCCGTCATCTGCTTATCGCCCTTCCGCCGATCCGATAGGTGCGATGTCGGCGGACTTGAGCAAGATCTCGGCTTCTGTGCAGACGTTGAGCGGCACCCTAAAAGCTTTTGTCGATAAGTTTGAAAAAGTGAGCGGCCTGACGTTGACCGAAAAACAGCAGCGGCTCATTGTCGGAATGGAGTTACTGACACGGACCGAACAACGTGTGGTCACCCTTCAAAAATCGCAGGCCGAATTGACTGAAAAATTGAACTCGACTCGTAGCCGTCTCGACAACGTCGAAACTCAACTTCGCCCGCGAAACGTTAACAACAGCACTACCTACGCAGGCACGACGGAAACAGAAGAGCTTCGCGAAAGCAGGCGTCACAAACTAGAACGCGAACGCACGACGCTGTCGCAGCTTGATACTCAGATCCAAGGTAATCTTATCGAGACAAGCAACACATTGCGAGATGCCCAAGCGCTCGCCGAGAGATTGCGAAAAACGTTCTTGCCGCAGGTAGAACGTGAATTATATGAATAGCGACAGAGTTAAACCGGCAGAATGCGCAGCACATAGCTGCATACATTTATCGCCGTTCCGCCGGTCACGGCGACGCGCTCGCCAGCGGGGAGGGCGTAATTATTTATCTCGGCGGCGTTCTTTCCTTCGTTAACGGCCCAAAAATTCCCGGCCCCGTCTGTTATCAGCATCAAATGTTGGCGGCTGACCTCGACGTCGCCCGACAATGGGATATCGACGGCCTTTGATTTTGAGCCGCGGCCAATGACGATCTCTCGTTGAAAAACCGGCACCACATTTTGCCGAATGTTGTTGCGCCAAATTTCGAGGCGGTAAAGCTCCGTTATTCGAGATTTGACCTGCGTCATTTCCTCTCGGTCGGAGCCTTGGAGCGGTTCGGCCTGTAGAACATTTGGTTGGTGAAAAATGGTCGGCATTGGCATCAGCGGCTGCGGATCTTTAGGTGTGGCCGTTGACGAACTAACATTCGGATCGGTTGGCGGGGCGGCTTTCGTAGCAGTTTCGACCGGAGTTGGTTTTGCCCGCGACAAAACTCCCGTTTTATTTCCCGCCGAATCTTCCCAACTGTGCGAAACGCGCACGTCTCCTTTTCCTAACGTTCCGTCGATCCGCAGGTCGATCATGAATGATTTTGTTTCCAGCTTTTTACGCCCGGCGATCTCCTTCGCACGCTCACCGAGGATGTGATACAGTCCCTGTTCCAAACCTTTCCGTTTGATTCCCTGCCATTCCTTATCGTCGTCCTCGTTAAGAAAGATCGTGTATTCGCTTGGAATTATCGTCGTCCCCTGCGGCAGCGGGACCATTTCGGCCTGCATGACGGTTTCCACTGCGCGGGCGATCTTGACGATAAATTCTTCAGCCTTGCTGCGCGGTTTGACCTGAGCATCACGAGCGGCCTGCTCCAGAGCACGCTCCGCACTGTCACCGTCGATCCATTCCCTTACTTTTTCTAATACGCCCAAATTTTTCTAGTCGTCGATGTCAATATATTTTCCATTCAGCCATCCGCGAGTCGCATTTAACCGAGTCGGCGGATCGCCACGCGGGTCGATCACATCAACTTGATACCAATTATTCTGAGATTTTACAATTCGAACCTTCGAGTTTTTCGTGACCAAGCCTATCGGGTCGTTGTCCGTACCCGGCGACGGCCGTAAATAAATGTCGGTATTTGCTACTGCGGTTTGTTTGGCAAACAAACTGCGAAATTCGGGCAAGATACCGCGTCCGCGCATATAACTAGCCGTGCCGTAGAGAATGCCCGTAAACAGGCTGATGAAAATTGCGAACGCCGCAAAGCGTCTGAAGCCGCGTCGGGACTTCGCAGTAACAACATTTTTCACAACCGGCGACTTGGGGTCAGCTCTGCCCGTGTAACCAAGTGAACTGTCCGGAATGGGGGTGCCAGCCGGAACTGCGGTCGGCTCTGCCTTATTTATTATTGCCGGCGTTATGTGATCAGGTACCTCCTCAAAGTGGGGTCGTGCGGGGGCAAAAGGCGTATAATCGCTTGACACATGAGCCTTTGGTGGAACGTTGCGCGAAAGAACCTGCTTGTGGGTGATGCTGCCCGCGACGGCAGATCGCTCGGCAAGGGATGCCTCAACGGCGACCTCACGTACTATTCCCAGATCGTTCCAAAATTCCTCAACACTCTGATGGCGTTCGCGCGGATCGCGGAGCGTCGCCTTTCGCAACACCTGGATCAGGTCGTCGGCCCATTTTTCATGTTTAACTGACTCGGGCAAACTTAAGAGCGTATCGTTCGCAAAACCTCGGGGC
>JBKJJR010000012.1:0-5356 GCA_046597835.1 Pyrinomonadaceae bacterium | reverse complement strand
CGACCCCTGACTACCGCCAAGAGCGATCTGTAGCTTGAGTTCGTCCATTTCCTTGCGGGTGCGTTTTAACTCTTCCTGCAGGCGGGCGATGGCGTTTGGAAGGTTGTCGCGCTGCGTGTTCAAGGCCCCGAGCGAGGCGTCGATCAATTTCTCGTCCTCGCGAAATCGCTCGAATGCGTCAAAGCCTGTGATCGCGCGAATTCGCCTGACGCCGGAGGCAATCGCCTCGTCAGCCGTGATCTTAAAGCTGCCGATGTCGCCCGTTGCACGAACATGAGTGCCGCCGCAAAGCTCTTTTGAAAACACGCCATCGCCGACACTCAACACGCGAACGTCAGCGCCGTATTTCTCGCCAAACAAAGCCATCGCGCCGCCGTGCATCGCTTCCTCGATGGCCATGATGTTTGTGTTGACCGGATGATTTTCGAGGATGTGGCGATTGACGACATCTTCGACCTCGGCAATTTCCGCAGCGGTCATAGACTGGTAATGCGTGAAATCGAAACGCAACACATTTGGAGCAACTACGGAACCGGCCTGTTTTACATGCGTCCCTAAAACTTCACGAAGTGCCGCGTGAACGAGATGAGTCGCCGTGTGATTTCGCCGCGTTGCGTCGCGTTTTTCGACGTCAACAGTCGCAGTTACTGTATCGCCGACCTTTATCGAGCCTTTATCGACAGTGACCTTGTGAATTATCAATCCCGAAACAGGAGAATATGTATCGGCAACGGAGACAGCAATATCGGTCGAGATCAATTTGCCAACATCGCCGACCTGCCCGCCCGCTTCGGCATAAAACGGCGTCTGATCGAGAATGACGCTGCCTTGCGCCCCCATCTGGAGCGAGTCGATCTGCTTGTCACCGTCAAGGATGGCGACCACTTTTGCATCGGTAAGGTGCGTCGTGTCGTAACCGTGAAACCTGTTGGCACTCACTTTTTCAATAATTTCGGCGTATATGGGCGACGGCTGTGATTTTCTGGTTGTGTGACCGACCTCGCCCTGTTTTTGAAGTTCCTGCAACGCCGCGTCGAAGCGTTCGTTAAAATCATCCTCGTCAAATTCGAGGCCTTTCTCCTCGAGATAAACGCGGGTCAGGTCGCGCGGCGTGCCGAAAGTATCGTAAAGTTTGCCGATCGCGAGAAAGAGTTCGTCGTCCTTTTTCGTATCCGGGCTTACACCAAGATCATTGAGCTTTCCAAGCCCAACAGTCACAGTGTTTCCAAACCGCTCCTCCTCGATCCGCACCATTTTGCCGATGAAATCGCGCTGGGTTTCGAGTTCGGGATAGGCGCCGTTCATCTGTTCGACGACGAAATCGCAGACTTTGTAGAAAAACGCATCTTTTAGGCCGAGGTGTTCGCGGCCGTGGTAAATGGCGCGGCGCATTATTTTGCGCAGGACGTAGTTGCGGCCTTCGTTGCCGGGCAGGATGCCGTCGGCGATGGCGAATGCCGTCGAACGCGCGTGGTCTGCGATCACGCGGCAGACAAACTGTTGGGATTCACTTAATTCTTCGTAAACACTCATCAGACAAATAATATAACAAAATTGTATTGGAACGCGGATCAGGCGGACCTGGTAGATTTACGCGGATCAAGAAAAATAGAATTTACAAAGATCCGAGAAGATCCATCTATTCGCTTGATCCGCGTTCTATTACGAGACGCCTTTTGACGAGTCCCAGCTGCCCTGCAGTTTTCTGAGCAGAACGATCTGTCCGATATGATAGGCGTTGTGGATATTCTGCTGCGCGAGTGGCGAACGCCACGGCGCTTGATATTGATCGTTCACCGGTGACGCAAGCGTTTCGTCTATGATCTCGTTTAGTGTTTCCCGCCACTGATCCATCACGGCATAGAGGTTTTCAAGAGTCTTTTGCCAGTCGGTTTCATCTGATTTAAATGTGCCGGTGTTTTCGATGTCTTCGGGATAAGTCAGCTCGCCTCGATAACGCCGCAGCCAACGTTCGTTCCAAAAGATCAGGTGGTTGACCTCTTCCCAGATCGAGTTGTCGGCACCGTCGGGCTTCCAAGCCGCCTGCTCACCCGACAACCCGGCAACCGCATTTTTGACCGAGACAAACCAAGTGTCTTCGTCGTAGCAGGCGGTAAGTTGTTCAAGCAACAGGTCTTTGATCATGGATTTAGTGTATTATGACTGGGTAAATAAAACGAAATCCTGGAGAAAAACCATGTTGAATTCAATTTCTCGATCCCTGTTGATCCTGTTCGCACTTGTTTTTTGTTCGACCGCTTTTGCCCAGGTTACGGCGATCAAGGCCGGGCGATTAGTCGATCCGGAGTCCGGTACCGTAAAAAATAATCAAATATTGCTGGTCGAAAACGGAAAGATAAAGTCGATTGGCGAGAATGTAAGCATTCCGTCCGGAGCAACTATTATCGACCTGTCAAAATCGACGGTGCTGCCGGGATTGTTTGACATGCACACGCATCTTTGCATGGATGTGATCGAGGAGAGGGATCATGGGAATTACTATTTCACGAGTTTGCTCGACCCGGATTCGTATCGTTCGATACAGGGTGTAGTAAATGCACGGACGATGCTCGAAGCGGGGTTTACATCGGCGCGCGACGTTGGGAATGAGGGCAATTACGCTTGTGTCAGCGTGCGCAGAGCGATTGAGGGAAGAATGGTCCCGGGGCCGACATTCTACACAGCCGGGAGAATAATCGCTCCATATGGCGGGCAGTTTCATCTGCAGCCGGACAAGCAGCAACTGGCCGAGCCCGAGTATTTCTTTGCCGACACGCGTGACGAAATGGTCAAGGCCATTCGCGAAAATATTCACTACGGCGCCACGGTAATAAAGATCGTTGTGGACGATCAGCGTTACATTTACTCGGTCGAAGATATTAAGTTTATGATCGATGAAGCAGCCCGAGCCGGGCTGAAGCTTGCCGCCCATTGCTGGACACGCGCGGGTGCGCATAATGCCGCATTGGCCGGCGTCGCATCTATCGAACATGGATTCGACATGACGGATGAAGACCTGGCAATAGCAAAGAAAAATGGTGTCGTGTTGGTTGGAACGGACTATCTTGCTTTACGGGATAGCGACAAAAACCACAAACAATGGGTTGACCGTCTGCGTCGGGCGCACAGAATCGGCGTCACAATGGCTTATGGAACCGATGTGATCGACGAGCGTCCCGGCATGACGCGGGGCACCGAGGCGATCGCCGGCATCGATCCCTGGGGTGAGGCAGGCGTTTCGCCGAAAGAGATTCTTAAGGCGATGACAATAAACGCGGCAAGGCTTCTTGGCGTCGAAAAAGAACGTGGTTTACTCCGCGAAGGCCTGGCGGCGGATATTATCGCTGTGCCGGATAATCCGTTAGATAACATCAACACGCTTAAGAAGGTTTCCTTTGTAATGAAGAACGGCAATGTGGTCAAACGGCTCGAACCGTAGATTTAAGTTAAGGCCTTTGCCTTTTTCACGGCGTTCTCGACGGTAAAGCCATAGTCACGAAAAACATCTTCTGCAGGGGCAGATGCGCCGAAGCGGTCAACCGTCAACGTGTCGCTTTTGTCGCCGAGATATTTGTGCCAGCCTTGTGAAACGCCGGCTTCGATGGCGAGTCGGGCGGTGATTTTCGCGGGGAGAACTTCTTGTTTGTATTTGTCGGGCTGAGCGTCAAAAAATTCCCAGCACGGCATTGAGACGACGCGTGTGGGCGTTCCCTCGGCGTTTAATTTCGCTCGCGCATCCATCGCGAGCCCGACTTCGGAGCCGGTGGCGATGATTATCAGCTTTGGTGTTGTTGGCTTGCCAGCTTTTGTTTCGGCTTCGGCCAGAATATACGCCCCTTTGTGCAGGCCGCGGGCGTCAGCGAACCTTTTCCGATCGATGAGTGCGACCTTTTGGCGCGAGAGTGATAAAACTGTCGGCGTTTTTGTGCTTTTAATTGCGGCTCGCCACGCTTCGCGCGTTTCGTGAGCATCGCAGGGGCGGATGACACTGAGATTTGGTATCGCTCTGAGTGCGGCGAGGTGCTCGACGGATTGGTGCGTCGGGCCGTCTTCGCCGAGGCCGATAGAGTCGTGCGTGAAAACAAAAATAACCCTCGTGAAGGACAGTGCCGCAAGCCGTATCGCCGGTCGGCAATAATCGGAAAACGTCTGAAACGTGCCGCCAAACGGGATCACTCCGCCGTAAAGGGCCATGCCGTTCATCGCGGCGCCCATCGCGTGTTCGCGAATGCCGTAGTGAATATTGCGATTCTGATATTGACCCGCCTGTATATCGCCCGACGAATTGATGTAGGTGTTGTTCGAAGGCTTGAGGTCGGCAGAACCGCCGATAAGCTGCGGGACCGCATCGGCGATGGCATTGATGACCTCGCCGCTGTAGGCGCGCGTCGCTGCGGCTGCGACGCCGTCAAATTTCGGCAGGCTGTTTTCCCAACCGGCTATTGGCTCCGCCGAACGAACCTGTTTGAACGCATCGCCGAGAGCAGGATTTGCTTTTTCGTATCTTTTGACCAAACCGTTCCAGTCTTTTTCGCGCTTTGCTCCTGTTTTCACGGCTTCGCGGAAACGCGTGAGAGCTTCTTTTGGAATGTAAAAAGACTTATTTTCAAGCCAGCCGAGATTCCGTTTTGTTTCGCGGACAGCCTCTTCGCCGGGAGCGTCAGAGTGTGCCTTGCTCGTGCCCTGCTTCGGCATTCCAAAGCCGATGATCGTCTTGACCCGGATCAGCGACGGTTTGTCCTTTACCTTTTGCGCTCCTTTGATCGCCGCCTCGATCGCCTTTAGATCGTTGCCGTCCTTGACATCAGAGACCTGCCATCCGGCGGCGACAAAGCGCTTCGTCCTATCCTCGGTAAATGCGAGATCGGTCGAGCCGTCGATCGTGATCTGATTATCATCGTAGAGATAGATAAGATTGCCGAGTTTGAGGTGGCCGGCGAGGCTGGCCGCTTCGTAACTGACGCCCTCCATCAAGTCGCCGTCCGAGCAGATGCAGTAAATGTAATTATCGACGACCGGGAAGCCGCGTTTATTAAACCTCGCGGCGAGATGTTTACTCGCGATGCCCATGCCGACGCCGTTCGCAAAGCCCTGTCCCAATGGCCCGGTCGTGACCTCAACACCTGCGGTAAGAATATTTTCCGGGTGCCCCGGCGTCTTTGAATGGAGCTGCCGAAAGCGTTTTAGCTCGTCCATCGACAGATCGTAACCCGTAAGATGAAGCAGCGAATATATCAGCATCGATCCATGACCGCCAGACAAAATAAACCGGTCGCGGCCGAACCATTTCGGGTTTTTTGGATTGTGTCGCAGAAACTTTGTCCACAGAATATAAGCCGCCGGAGCCATGCCAAGC
>JBKJJR010000274.1:0-3151 GCA_046597835.1 Pyrinomonadaceae bacterium | reverse complement strand
AGAAACGCCAGAGACCGCGCCGGAAAAAGATTTTGATAATTTGGTCGCGGCCGTGAAACGGCGCGGGATCGAATATCCCGTTTTGACCGATTACAATAATGCCAACTGGGATGCGTTTAAAGTCGAAGCCTGGCCGACGATCTTTATTCTCGACAAGCAGGGACGCATCCGTTTCACGCACATCGGTGAGGGCGCGTATGATGTGCAAGAGAAGGTTATTCAGACGCTTTTGGCAGAGGGCGATAAAACAGCCGCAAATACATCCGACGATGTTTTTGACGGCGTATCGGTCGAAAAAACCAATGCGGAATGGAAAAAGCTGCTGACAAAGACGCAATATCATATTCTACGCGAGGCGGGCACGGAGACCGCCTATACGGGCGAATATGCCGAGACGCACGAGGACGGCGACTACTATTGCGCCGCTTGCCACATGAAACTTTTCAGTTCGAAAGTAAAGTTTGAATCGGGAACTGGCTGGCCGAGTTTCTATGAGGTGATCAACAAGAAGAACGTCATTGAAAAAACGGACAGAACGCTTGGCGAAAGCCGCACAGAGGTTTTATGTGCCAGGTGCCGCGGGCATCTCGGCCACGTTTTTGACGATGGGCCAAAGCCAACCGGATTACGTTATTGCATGAATTCGGCGGCGCTGAAGTTTGAAAAGAGTAAATAGTTTTTCTTTGTGTTCTCCGTGTCTTCAACTCTGTGACCTTTGTGTTTAGAAAAGTTTTCAACACAGAGGACACAAAGGGAAGACACAGAGGTCACAAAGATTTTCAGACTAAACCACTGTCACAGTATCAGTTATTCCGGATCACCAATTAACTTTCCCTTCCTGTGTGGTGTCGATCTGCGTGAGTTCGACGCCCTCGTTGTAGAAGAAGATCCTCATATTGTCGAATAGGAATTGATGGGAATCTGGATTTGATACGTCCAGGCCGAAGTGATTGATCAATTGTTTTTGCTTTTCCTGCCACTCTTTCCAACAGCCCTTGCACATTTCCTCGCCGATCTGCGCGCCCAATTCGGTCGGGATCGGTGCAAAACCAAGTGGTTCGTTCTTTTGCCCGCAGCGTGCACATTTGAATTTGTCACCAAATAAAGCCATAAAGGGATTTTACCACAGAGAACACAGAGGGCACTGAGAAGAATATAATATTTAATTCCTCAGTGTTCTCTGTGTTCTCTATGGTTCAATTATTTTGATACTTTTCGAATCGCGTCCAAAATATCGTTATCCGCAGGCCGGAAAAGACCGATCGGCCGCACCTTTTGATAAGCAAGTTTGCCTTCGCGATCGATGACGAACTCCGCACGGGCAGTTCGGCCGGGAAGCAATGAGTTTGCGCCGTATTTGTCTCTGACCTCGCCTTTTTCGTCCGATAAAAGCCGCAGCGGAAGCTCGTATTTGTCGCTGAACTTCGTATGCGACTCGACAGAATCCGTCGATATACCGACAACCTCGGCGCCGCTTCGCTGATACTCCGACCAGTGATCGCGCACGGAGCACATCTCCTTTGTACACACCGGCGTGTCGTCGCCCGGATAAAACATCAACACAACAACCTTGCCGCGATGATCGCTAAGTGTCCACGAATCGCCGTTGCCGTCCGGTAATGTGAAATCAGGTGCGGTGTCGCCGATGTTCATAATTCTTGAAAATCCCTTATGTCTTTAAATGGTTTCTCCGCATCCGTAAAATCCGGGCGGTAATAGTGCGATGCCGATTCGTATTCCTGCATGAAGCCCTCTTCCATGCCAAGAGTTTCGAGAAGTGAGACAGCCTGGAACCATTCGCCTTCGGAGATGCGGCGTGAGAGCAGGATGTATCGCGGGTCGGTCGCGGCTTTGTTGGTTGCGTAATATTGGGCCATGAGCGAGATCGCGGTTTTTGGTGAGAGCTCGTCGCGGATCCAGCGGAGGTTTTCTTCAATTCCTGCGATGTCGTTTGGCAGGACGAGCAGCCGGATCATCAGGCCGCGTTTCAATAAACCGTCGTCGCCAAAAACAAGCTCATCGCCCATTTGGTGGTGCATTTCTTTTATCGCGGCGCGAGCGTGTTCTTTGTAATCGCGGACCTTTGAATATTGAAAACCTGCGTCCGAATCGGCGTATTTCAGGTCGGGCAAATAGACGTCGACGATTCCGTCGAGCAGACGCAGCACTTCGACAGAATCGTATGCGTTCGTGTTGTAAACGATCGGCAAGCGCAGGCCTTTTTCGGCGGCGATCAGGATCGCTCTCGCCATTTGCGGAGCGAAATGTGTGGGCGAGACAAAGCCGATATTATGACAGCCGCGCTCCTGCAGTTCGAGCATCATTTCGGCGAGTCGTTCGTGGGTTATTTCGTTTTTTTTCTGCTCTTTCCAGGTTTGCGAGATTTGATAATTCTGGCAATAGACGCAGCGGAGATTGCAGTTGCCGAAGAAGATATTTCCGGCGCCCTTTGTTCCTGACAAGCAAGGCTCTTCACCAAAATGCGCGGTGTAGGACGACACGATAGGAAGCCGGCCGGAATAGCACGCGGCGATCTCGTCCGTTAGCCGGTTATTGCCGCAATTTTTTGGGCACACCGTGCATGACGCGAGCATTGCTTCGAGCGCCTCGACACGCTCGCGAAGCTTATTCTCCGCCAAAAGTGTCAGACACTTTGGGTTCATTCTTGTCCTTGATTTTTGCGAGAGACGTTCCTTTATGTTTTCCGCGTCTGTGATATTTGCTCGCAACTTCTTTTGGCGCGACTTGCCGCGCGAGTTCCCAAGTGAAATCCATCTCGGCATTAACGGTCGCGGTCGCCATACGCGTTTCCCTCAGCATCATCAGCGTGCCCCAAAACAGGAACATTATCCCAATGATGCCGATAGGTATCGGAAGCCCTCGATAATTATTGAAAATCGCCGCTATGGCGATCGTCACACTCGTGAGCACAAACATTCCCAACCCGTAGTAAAACGCAGCCATCGCTCGCTGGAGTATGCGTGCGCGGCTCGTCACCTTGTCCAGCAGATCGACGATCACCTCGACGCGTTTGTCATAAAGCGGCACCTCGTCCTTGTCTTCAAGATATATCAATTCACTCAAACGCACTTCGAGCTGCCGGACGCGGTCTATCACGCGCCCCAACCGCGTTGAGGTCGAAAGCACAAGC
>JBKJJR010000269.1:0-4847 GCA_046597835.1 Pyrinomonadaceae bacterium | reverse complement strand
AGATTGCCCCAGAGCATCGGCGAAGATTGATTCGAGAAGAAATAGGCCGCCGAATAAGTCCACCAACTGCTCAACAACAGTCCGCAGAGAAAAGCCGACGCCAAACGATGCGGGATCGAAACGATCGGAAAGAAACGCCGACCGACTGCATCGCCGAGGGCGAACATCACGAATAAATAAAAAAGTGCAGGCATAATTTTAATTGAGAATTACGAATTTGAAGTTATGAATTACGAAAGGTTTCTCGGATTCATAATTCGTATTTGTTAATTCGTAATCGAAGTAAGTATAGCCTATCAAAATAAAGACGAAAAACGGGTAAAAGGAAACATTCGATTTATCTGAAATCGTCAACGCAATCGGCGTTTGTTTAGGTGCAATGCAGGTGACCCCGCTGTTGTAACAGATCGAGGCCAAAGCCGACCTATTTATCGTTACCGCCAAGACGTTTTTCGTGCTAAGATTTTAGCGTATGAAGTTTGACATTCTCATATTGCGAATCGCCTTTGTGGGCATGTTGATCCTTCTGGGTTATTTGCTAAATCCATTTGAGCGGACACAGCGATTCGGGATCGCGATCATCAATGACGAAAATTCGCGGAGATTGCTATCTGCGGCTTTTGGTGCTGCCGTCGGCGTATTGATAATTGCGTTTGAAATGCGCGTGCGGCGAGCTTCGTTGAAAACACTTCTCGGTGCGGCGGTCGGTTCGATACTTGGAATTGTGGGAGCATTTCTGATCGGTGTTTTGATCTCGATCCAGAAAGAAGCCGCCGTCTCGGCCGAAATGCAGACATTTCTAACTATATCGCTCGCCTTTTTTATGGGATATGTCGGGCTGATGGTCGGCGCGGCAAAGGGCGATCATATAGAGCTTGCCGCACTCGGCGGAATATTCAGCGACAAAACGGCAACGCGCGATTACAAACTGCTCGATACCTCTGTGATCATCGACGGCCGGATCGCCGACGTTGCCGAGACAGGATTTTTGGGCGGGACACTTATCATTCCGAATTTTATTTTGGCCGAACTTCAGCAGGTCGCAGATTCGCCGGATTCTTCAAAACGTCAGCGAGGACGTCGCGGATTGGATATGCTCCAGCGGCTCCGCAACAACAGTAACCTCGACGTGCAGATCATCGAAACCGATTTTCCGGCAATAAAAGAGGTCGATCTAAAGTTGATCGAGCTCGGCAAACAACTCGATGCGGTAATTGTCACCAACGATTTTAATCTCAATAAAGTTTCTCAGCTTCGCGGCGTTGAAGTGCTCAATATAAACGAGCTTGCCAATGCATTGAAGCCGGTGGTTCTGCCTGGCGAGGCGATGCGGGTTTTTGTTCTAAAAGAAGGTAAGGAATATAATCAGGGCGTCGCATACCTTGACGACGGAACGATGGTCGTTATTGACAACGCCCGCCGGCTGATCGGAAAGACTGCTAACATCGCCGTTACCAGCGTTTTGCAAACGACTGCCGGAAAGATGATCTTTGGCCGGCTCTGGGAAGACAAAGAAGAAACCAACGGCAACGAAAGTTCATTTGGCATACATGATTCACGTTCGCTGGGCTTTAGAAAAGCAACTCGTGAGCTTCGGCAGAACACTATAATTGAAGAGCTAGAGTAGAAGTAGCCAGTCGTGCGGTAGGCAGACGAATCTCTCGAAAATGAATACTGCCATTATTGTTGCAGCCGGAGCCGGACTGAGATTTGGATCACAGTCAAAGCAATTCACCAGCCTCCTCGGAAAACCATTACTAATACACACATTAGAGCGATTTGAGTCGTGTCCGGCGGTCGACGAGATCGTTCTTGTTTTGTCTGAAGACGGTCGCCGAGAATTTGAGATCATTAATCTCAAATTCGAAATTTCAAAACTTAAGTCGATCATTGGTGGCGGAAAAACACGTGCCGAATCGTTCAAGAATGCCCTTGATGCTCTTGATGCCGAACGAGATGACATCATCGCAGTTCACGACGGCGCCCGGCCGCTGGTCTCAACGGGTGAGATCGCACGCACGATCGAAAAAGCTAAAGAAACCGGCGCTGCGTGCCTTGTAACCGAGGTCACGGATACAATAAAGGAGATCGCGGACGAACATATCATCCGCACGATTGACCGGAGCAATCTGCGGCGAGCTCTTACACCGCAGGCTTTTCGGTACGAAATCCTCTGTAAGGCTTTTGATGGAGCCCAACTGGACGAATCTGTGACAGATGAGTGTTTTTTGGTCGAGAAACTTGGCGTCACGATCAGTTTTGTAGAGGGCCGTGCGCGAAATATTAAGATAACGCGGCGTGAGGATTTGGCTCTCGCTGAAGTATTTTTGCAAGAAGATGTTAAACGCTAATATCGGCAATTTATCACTAACGTCTGACATCTAATTTCTATGTTTAGAATTGGTTTTGGCACTGATGTTCATCGCCTTGTTGGCGGGCGGCCGTTGATCCTCGGCAGCGTCGAGATCGGCTCCGATCTGGGAGCCGACGGCCACTCGGACGCTGACGTGTTGATGCACGCAGTAACGGATGCCGTTCTTGGAGCGCTCGCTCTGGGCGATCTCGGAACACATTTTCCAAATGATGACGACCGCTGGCGAAACGCCGAAAGTTCACAATTTCTGAGTTTTGCAGTCGGACTTGTTAAGGAAAAAGGTTACATCGTAGCAAATCTGGATTCTGTCATTGATCTGGAAACACCAAAGCTCCGGCCGCATATCGATGCAATGCGTGCGAATCTAGCAGCAACCCTGAAAATCGATATTGATCAAGTCAGCGTTAAAGCGAAAACCGGGGAAAATGTGGATGCCGTTGGGGAAAGCCGTGCCGTTCGAGCGCAGGCGATAGTTCTCCTTTATCGCGAAAACATTTGAACCCAGAGGACGCGGAAAACGCAGAGAAAACAAGAAATAGACTGTGTGTTCAAAAGATCTCTCTGCATTCTTTTGCGTTCGGCGCGTTTAAAATGCGTCGATTCTATGCGAAAATTGGTCAAACTATGCGTCCACAGGAAATAATCGCGATCAAGCGTGACGGGAAAGCCCTGTCTGATGAACAGATCGCTGTCTTCATCGACGGGGTTTGCGACGGAAGCTGGGCTGATTATCAAATCACCGCGCTTATAATGGCTGTCTTTATCCAGGGGCTGAATAGGCGTGAACAGTATTCCATAACGGCCTCGATGCTGCATTCGGGGACGATAATGGATTTCTCGGATATCGACGCGCCGAAGGCTGATAAACATTCGACCGGCGGCGTTGGCGACAAGACGTCGCTTATTATCGCTCCGCTGGCGGCTGCTTGTGGCATCGCTGTTCCGATGATCTCCGGGCGGGGCCTTGGCCACACCGGCGGGACGCTTGACAAACTCGAGGCCATTCCTGGTTTTGACGTAAATATCTCATTTGCAAAATTCAAGCAGACACTTAAGAAATGCGGCATGGCGCTCGGGGGCCAGACGCAGCAGATCGCTCCGGCGGACAAAAAGCTTTACGCTTTGCGCGATGCGACGGCAACCGTCGCGTATATACCGCTGATCGTAGCATCTATAATGTCGAAAAAACTCGCCGAAGGCTTGGACGCACTGATCCTGGATGTTAAGACAGGGTCCGGAGCGTTCATCGAGAAGTTTGCAGATTCTGTAAAACTTGCGAAAGCCATGTGCGAAACCGGCAAAACCTTTAGCGTAACAACAAACGCATTGATCACGGACATGTGCGAGCCTTTAGGGATTTATGTGGGCAACGCTCTCGAAGTTTATGAATGTCTGAAGATACTGCGTGGTGAAGCAATTGACGCTATGCTTCCGACGCTCGAATTGTCCGTCGAACTGACCGCGCACATGCTCGTGCAATGCAAGATCGCGAATTCGCTCGATAGTGCAAAATTCAAAATTCAAAATGCCCTGGCTTCGGGCAGAGCTCTGGAAACATTTAAGCAGAACATTGAGCTTCAAGGCGGCGATCCAAAGATCTGCGATAATCCTGAGCTATTGCTGGTAAAGAAACTGGTAAAGACGCCTGTCACCGCCGCAACAACGGGTTATGTGGCCGAGGTCGATACTGTAGCGGTCGGCCTTGCGGTGAGCGACATCGGCGGGGGCCGCATAAAGGCTGACGATAGCATAGATCATGCCGTTGGTTACGCTTGCACAAGAAAGATCGGCGAGCGGGTGCAGAAGGGCGACGAGCTTGGAATAATTTATTGCCGCCGACAAAGCCAGGCCGACTCCATTGGCAAAGCGCTGCAGGATGCATATAAAATAAGCAGAGAATTGCCCCGGACAAATAAATTGATAAGAGCGGTGGTATAACGTGTTATGAAACATCGAATTTTTTTGCCGTTAATGCTCATCGTCGCCGTTGCTTTGCTTGTTTCGTCTTGTACTCATCGTGCAGAGGCAAAACGCGAAGGCTGCAAGATCCGTGTCGGCATAGTTTTTGACATCGGCGGCAAAAACGACCGCTCGTTCAACGCAGCCGCGTGGGAAGGCGTAAAACGTGCTCAGCAAGATCTCGATATTTGTCTCTACGACGTCGAGCCGGGCAATCCGACTTCGATCGAACCTGCGATGCGGGCGTTTGCTGAGAAGAATTTTGATCTGATAATCGGCGTCGGGTTTGCACAGGGTCCGATCATGCAGAAGGTCGCGCTCGATTATCCCAACAATAAATTCGCTATCGTTGACGGCGTGATCTTTGAAGAAGACGGCAAGACACCGCTGAAAAATGTGGCATCGCTCATTTTTCGCGAACACGAAGGCTCGTACCTGGTCGGCATGATCGCTGCATCCAAATCCACGACCGGGACTCTCGGTTTCTTAGGCGGAATGGACATTCCGTTGATCC
>JBKJJR010000043.1:0-7197 GCA_046597835.1 Pyrinomonadaceae bacterium | reverse complement strand
GTCGGTGACAACCTGAACGCAAAATTTCCTGACAATCAGATAATCCTAACCAGCGAACTCGAGGAGCTTTACATGCAGGGCATACCCGCTTTGAATGTTTTTCTGGATGTTGTCGTCGGCGTGGCGGGTGTAATAAGCGCGCTGATAATTTTGCTGACGATGTACACAACTGTCACCGAACGCACGCGTCAGATCGGCGTGCTGAAATCGCTCGGGATGGCGAATACACAGATCGCGCTGACCATTGTTAAAGAGGCTCTGCTTATCAGTCTCGGAGGCGTCGTCTTTGGGGTGCTGGCGACAGTTCTTCTAAAGATATTGCTTGCAAAATGGACGACGCTGACAGTCGCTATCGAACCCCGGCTCGTCTTTACGATCCTTATAGTAGGTTTGATCAGCGGAGCAATCGGAGCCCTTTATCCCGGTTTGCGAGCCGCGCGGCTCGATGCCGTCGAAGCGCTTAATTACGACTGATCGCCTGTATGCCCGCAAGTGACGATTCATCCAACTTATAAATGAGAGCGGATGTGACGCCCATGACCCTGATCTCCGCTGACGGAGTTGCCGAACTTTTTAGATACTCTTCGTAAACCGTATTGCTGAAATATCGCCGGCCCCTCGTGATAACAACAATATCGCCAGCCCGGAGAGCCGCCACCTTGTTCTTATCGGAAAGCGAAACAAAGTTCAAATTTTTGCCGCCGCTCTTGCTTTGGTAATACTCAAACAATGACGGTGTTTCACACGCCACGACGGCATTCGGCTCGACAAGTGGTGAGATCGCCGCAACTATTTCGCGCGTGCTGGTATCGTAAAACTCGTCATGCGGAAAATAATTTCCTGCAGCCGCCCATCCGCCGCCTATTTGGTTTGTAAACATTCGAAAATGCGGAGCCGCCGAGAGTGAATTCGCCAGTGGTGCTGCTATCAATATACCGAACAGGATCGACTGGCAAACAGCAGAGAATGGAGAGTTTTCGAATAATTTTTCGGTCAGCAACTTCACCGCAAAACAAAAGCCCACTGCCGCGACAATTAATATTAACGGTTCGGCAAACGTGAAATATCGTGTGAATTTTCCACCCAATACTGTAAAGGGCATGAACCACAAAAAAGCCCAAAGCAAAATATAGAATCGTCCATCGCCGAGCCTGCGTTGGAACATTACGGGCAAGCCGATCAGAAAAAACGCAAGCGTCAAAACCGTCGTTTTTACGGCGATGAGGACATAGAAAAACGTCCAGGGGACGCCTGCCAGCCAGTCGGTTACTTTGTGGGTATAGAGGGCTCCCATAAATTCATAACTGTCATGGCCGATCCGGCTTTCGCTTGAAAATTTCAGCATTTCGCGCCAAGTATCAGGCAGCATGATGGTTGGATTCAAGATCAGGAATACCACGCCCATCACAAAAAAGAACTTTACCCAGCGTAGGTGTCCAATATTCCATTTGTTTTTCGGCAATTGTAAGAATAGATGATAATAGCCGCCGATGATGGAAAGGAAAAATGGATAGTATTTTGAAGCCATGAGCGCCCCGAAACCTGCGGCCGCGCCCCATGTGTATCTGATCCAATTCGCTTCTCCGCGTTCGGCTTTGGTTTGGCTTTTGACAAAGAAAAGACTCGTGAGCAGAAAAAAGAACAAGACGAGGCTGTCTTCTTTTGCGATGCGGTCAAATCCGATCGCCGTAGGCTCGACAGCAAAAAGGGCCGCTGAAACGAGGGCGATGCTTCGGCCAAACAACTCCGAAACAAGGAGAAAAAGAAGGAGTACGCTAAATGTGCCGAAAAAAGCGATCGGAAAACGTAGTGCGGCTTCGTCGGAGATATACAATTTTTGCGAGGCGAATAGGTAATTGAGTCTTTCACCTGAGACGATGCTTAATGTTTGCAGGCCTTTCATCAGGAAAGGATGCTCGCCGTTTCTTCCCGATAGGCCGTAAGTGCGATACTCTTCAACTGTTTGAAGCTTGTTGAATTCGTCTTCGCTCAGGCTTTCGACACCGAGATCATTGATACGCAGGGCGAATCCGATAAGAATGAAAATGACAAGGAGAAGGGCCGCCGTGATCCGATGCTGTGCAGGATAAAGATCGTCGGAAAACCTTTCCGGATGAATCCGGGCGGTTGTTGGGTCAAGGATCTGCGCTGACAATTTATTTACACTCCAATGACCGTCGTTAGGGGCTGTATGCCGGCCGAATTTCCGACCCTCAGGAATTCCGAACTGAATTTGAAGATTATCCGATTGCCAAACACTCTGTCAAAATAATGTAAATCGTTTCTTTACAATGGTATTATCAAGAAACGAATTAAAAGTGGATGATACAAAAGGAGAGAGTATTTGAAATTACGCTTGATAACGGGAATATTATTGGGACTGTGGCTTTTGCTGGTTTTACTGGGAAAGCGCGGCTTCATTCATCTTTTCTTATTAAGTGCTATCGGAGTGGCTTTTGTTGACCTGATGGGCGTTTATCGCAGCCGAATGACGGCATAGTTCTTATTTGCGATCAGGTCTGGTATATGCAGTTTCCTACGAATTCATCCAAATATGTTTTT
Source organism: Pyrinomonadaceae bacterium (assembly GCA_046597835.1). Taxonomy (GTDB): domain Bacteria; phylum Acidobacteriota; class Blastocatellia; order Pyrinomonadales; family Pyrinomonadaceae; genus OLB17. The sequence continues at coordinate 4,635 of JBKJJR010000043.1, read as the reverse complement.
AAGGGCTACTTGAGTCGCGTTGCTGGCGTGTTACTCGTGCTGGGGATCTTCGCTGCCTCGCAGTTTTGGGCGCAGGCCCCGAATGTCGCGTTTTCCGCCGCTCCTCCGAACTTGGATCCGATTAGCGAAGGTATTGCCCTGACTGCCGGTGCGAATTCCGATTTCCGCGTCGAAAAGGTACGGGTCGACGGTGGCGCCGACCTGCTTACGATCTTTGCTCGCTCCGGAAATTCCTCGGCGGATGAAAAAGCCGATATGCCACTTGTGAGTATCCTTCGCGACACACTTGGCGACAATAATCCGGAGAATGACAGACTGCGCTACGTTTGGATGCTGAGCTATACAAAAGGCACGTTAAGCCAACAGCTTGCCGCGGGTGTTCCGTTTCTATACACGAGGACAACAAATAAGATCGACACCGGCAAAGGACCGCCGCCGCCAATCTTTGATATGAATCCCGGCGATAAAGGAAAGTTGCGCCGGGTTTTCCGTATAGTTTTTAATAAATTGGTCCTTGGACAAATTAGCTATGTGGTGAGAACATCGGCACTTCAATATCAGCGAAACAAAGTGGACCAACGGCGTACTGCGGTTGCGCGGGCTCTAGCGATATTGTCACTTTATCAGTCCGAACGTAATACACCTGAGCGCCTCCTGAATGAATCCGAACTGAAGGATATTCAGGCCCGGCTCTGGCTCATAGAAAAGTTTCTCGGCTGGCACATGCCGAGCGAAAGTCTCACGAGGGTCTACGAGAAGGAACTTGCAAAAACCCAGGACCTCCGCAATCAAAATTGGGAGCTGCTTCGCCAATATTCAGAGGCTCACGGATTATATTTTGATCCCCTCGAGATGTCCGACGGCAGCGCACGTCATGCGATCGTCTGGGCAGACGCAGCCGATATCAAAGGAAATGACGACCGCAAGTTCGATGGGCGATTCCTGAACATTAAAAATCCGTTTAATGATCCAAAACTGGTGAATTGGAAAGGATACTCGGAAGTACGATGGTTTGATGAATTGAAGCGCCAAGTCACGCCTGGTACTCAAAACGCGAAACCAAGGACTTTTATCCCGCTCGCCGTTTACGGCCTCGACTTTCCCAAGATCCCGGTCGTGCTTGTGGATTTTCGCGACAACAGTAACGTGAAACTTCGCGAAATGTCGAAACGCCTGTTGGATGACGTCACGGTAAATATTTTAGCGATGGGCGTATTCAGTTATTTGCCTTATGTTGTGGGACGCGTCAGCTACGATTACGTCACCGGCAAACGCGGCATGGACGTAAATCAGCCTTCCCGATTACGGTCCTATTCACAACTGAAACTATTGCTTTCGCTCGACTCCTCGCTGGATAACGATCTAAAGAGTGAGATCACGAGACGGCTCGAGCGATCCAGCCTGAATCCCTTAGAAAACGATCTCGCGGCTGAAGAGAAACTTTCGCGCTCGCAATACCAAAACCTCATCGCTTATGCACAGCGGCCGGACGGCTTGCCTGCGCTGCTTGACAAGGACCGGCGCGAAGAAATGGTAAGGGTTGTTCATAGCAGCAGGAGCCGATATCTTTATTCCGCCGCGCATTTGTTGTCGCTTGGGTTGTATACTAAACGCGAAAAAGCAACGCCGGAGCTTCTGGCGAAGATGGACAACCGCAGACAACTCGATTATCACGAACGCTATCTGCGCGAAGTCGCGTACAATTCGGCAAAGCCGGAGATCGACAGTGACGTCGAAGCCCTCAAACGCTCGCTGGAATTTGTTTCAATCAACGGGGCTGCGGCAAATGAAAAAACCACTAAGGCGTTGGCGAAGATATTTGCGATCACAGGAGACGAAGACATGCGTAGCTTGTGCGTCGCCAGCCTTTATCGTATCAATAATTCTGAAGCCAAAAAGCAGCTTCTCGGTATTTACGGCAATTCAACTGTAACAGGAAAATGGCGCGAGTTGTGCGCACGTTATCTAAGGCTTGCTCTGGAAGAGGGCCAGCAGATCTCGCGTCGTGATGCCGAAACGATCTCCGGGATCGAAGCAAACTGACCTTTATCTAATTCCATAATCATGAGTGCTCGCTCGAAAAGACTTCGGACAATAATGGTCTTTGTTTGGACCGCTATGTCGGTGGGTGCAGCCTTTTCCCAAGGTGTAAAACGTGTTGTGGTCGTTAAGGTCGACGGACTCCCAGGATATTACGTTGACCGATTTGTTAAACAGCGCGATCCAAATACAGGCAGATCGAGTTTGCCGTGGTTCGAAGAAGTTTTTTACAGAAACGGTGCACGGCTTTCAAATTTCTACACTCGCGGCATGAGTCTTTCAGGGCCGTCGTGGGGACAGCTTGATACCGGGCAGCATATGCAGATCAAAGGTAACGTCGAATACGACCGTTACACGCTGCACGCTTACGATTATCTGAACTTTTTCCCGTACTACAAGGATTACGGTTTGAGCAAAAAGGTGGATATGCCGGCGGCGGAGGTTTTGGATCAGCTTAAGATCCCACTGGTTTGTGACGCATTCCCGTTTGACAGGCGATATACGAGCCCGCAACTTTATCAGCGTGGTAACGATTGGGGATTGCTCGCTTCAGGTTTTCTAAAGCTTTATCCGGGTAGCCCTGGCGACCTTGCTGACGAATGGACTCTGGGGCTTAATTTTCGCGGCATGACGATCGATCAAAGTGTTCGGGACATTGCGGAAAAGGTCATCAAGCGGCCGGAGATCGATTTTTTCGATTATTACGACGTCTCGTTTGACCACATTTCACATCATAATAACGATGACGATTCGCGGCTGGTAGAGCTTAAGAAGTTGGATCGCGTTATAGGAAAGCTCTGGGTTGCTATCCAGTCGTCTTCGCGCGCGGACGAGACGGCTATGATCCTGATTTCCGATCACGGATTTAACTCGCTGGAGAAGACAAACAGCCAGGGATTTAACCTGGTAAAGCTCCTGACAACGGCGGTCGGTGGGGGCCACCATGTAATAACGAAGCGCCGTCTTATGCTCGATTATTCGCTGAAAGGGTTTTACCCTTTGACTCCTTTAATACGGACTGCTTCCGATGAATCGTATTATCTGAAAGGCCAAAGTGAGCTATACCCAACCGCATTACTCGATTTCGACGGTAACGAACGATCATCGATCCACCTTCGCAACAGCGATCTCAATATCATTCACATTCTTCTTCAGCAGCTTAAGACCGGAAAACTTTCCGCGGAGATGAAGGCGGCAGCAACGGAAACCCTATATCAGGTGATCGGAAAACATGCGATTGAGTGGCAGCGAACGATCGAGCAAATGAATGAAGAGCTTGATGCTCTGCATCGCTGGATCGAAACTCAGCAAAAGATCATCCCGACGCTCGTGATGAAGACGAAAGGAAATAAGTCACCGGCGATACGGGGCGTATCGGAAAAAAATCGACGGGTCGTGGCCCTGACCAATATAGCCATTGAAGCCGAGGCCGATTACCGTAAATACCAATCGACCCTTCGCAATCTGCTGAGCTTAAAGCGTAGTGCATTTAATGCCCGCGCACACCGGGTTGAAGATCTAATTCCCCCTGGAGCGATGGGCGATGCGAACAGCCTTTATCAACTCCAGAATTACGTCGTCGGCCTGTCTGCCGAAGGCTTGTCATCTGATGCGTCGAAAAACCTTGACATGGACAAGAGTTTCAAACGCGTCAATTATTTCCAACTTCTCAGCAGCCAACGGGTACGGAATAACGTTCAGCCCAAAGTCGGAAATCAACCGATAGATTTCGTTGCGATCCGTGTACCCGCCGAAGCTATTTCCGAGTCGTTGCCTTCGGATTTGAGAATAAACGACGGCCCAATATGGCTTTACGGCGGTGCAGACAAGCAGGCGTTGATCCTTTCGCGGACAGACGCCGGGGGAAATCAAAGCTATCGTTATGTTCCGGTCGGGGGACTTCTTGAGGATGTGAACGGAAAAATGGAGTTTCAGATTCAAGATTGGGGTGAAGGCTTCCCACTAAGGTTTTTCGAAGACAGAGATCTCGCCGTTACCAACAGGGTCGCATGGCTGAGCGATTGGCACACCGAGGACGAATGGCTGCGTGCCACTCACAAGACAACGTATTCAAACGCGATCATCGGCCTTTACGAGCAGCTTGGCCGTCACCCGCTTTCGAGCGGCGACGAGAACGGGTTGTCGGCCGATGAAAAGTTGATCGCGCGGCTGCGGCTGCGTCAGCGGCACTTGACCGAAGCCGACATGCTAATACTTGCAAACAATCATTGGAATTTCGATGTTCGAGGCTTTAATCCGGGGGGCAATCACGGGTCGTTCTTTCGCGTTTCTACGCATTCAACATTCATGATGTCAGGTGGGTTAAAGACAGGAATTCCTCGGGGCCTAAATGTCGAGGAGCCTTACGACGGGATGAGCTTTGTTCCGACGATCTTCCGGCTAATGGGCAAGGTGGACGACGAGAACCAGCCCGCTCCGGAACTTTACGAACGTGGTTTCCGCAAATTTCCGGGGCGCGTTGTTCGGGAATTAATCGGGAAATAGTTATTCGCGGTTTTTGGCCAGGCGGGTTGCTCCGCCGGCAGCGCCACGCCAGAACAGGATGATCACGCCAACAAGGTTTCCGCAGAGGCT
>JBKJJR010000336.1:0-2738 GCA_046597835.1 Pyrinomonadaceae bacterium | reverse complement strand
AGTATTTCTTCGTAGTGGTCAGTCCCTAAATGTGCTGCGACCTCGCGGGCGTAGCGCGTTTCGTCAAATGAATCTTCTGTAAACCCTATCGAAAAGGTCTTTACTGTCTCCGTCGCGTGCTGCGTCGCAAACGCAGCGACGGTTGACGAATCGACGCCACCCGAGAGCAAAATTCCCAGCGGCACATCGGCGACAAGACGCATTCGCACGGCGTCAGAGAGCAGCGCTCGAAGTTCTGTTGCCGCCTTTTCGAGTGATGGGGCATCACCGTTTTTTTCGAAGGTCAAATTCCAATAACGGCGCGTCTTTACCTCGCCGTTCTCGACGGTCATGATGTGCGCGGCGGGGAGTTTGCTGATGCCTTTGTAGATAGATCTCGGAGCCGGAACGTAATCGAACGAGAGATACTGCCGCAAAGCGTCGAGATCGAGTTCTGCGGTGACAGACGGATGGGCGAGCAAAGCCTTCGGCTCGGACGCATATATCAATTTGCTGTCAAAGACACCGTAATAAAGCGGTTTTTCACCGTAACGGTCGCGTGCAATGACGAGGCGTTTCTTGCGCGTATCCCACAGCGTGATCGCGAACATTCCGTTGATATGATCGACAAAATCATCTCCGTAAATCTGATAAAGATGAGGAACGATTTCAACGTCCGTTTGTGTTGCGAAATTGTGTCCGCGTTTTTCCAGGTCGGCGCGAACCTCGCGGTAATTGTAAAGCTCGCCGTTCACCATCGCGATGACGGTTTTGTCTTCGCTGTAAACCGGTTGGTCGCCAGTGTGCAGATCAATGATCGACAGCCGCCGCATTCCAAGCGCGACTGTGTCGTCCAGCCAAATTCCCTCGGAATCCGGCCCGCGATGAAGTATCGTCTCGCACATCAAGTGGAGAACAGCTTCGTCATTTTGCGACGATGTGTCTGGTTTGAGATTTACCCAACCTGCAATTCCGCACATAAATAAATTAACCGCAGATCAACGCGGATGGACACAGATATCTAAATTAAATAAATCTGTGTTTATCTGCGCCCATCTGCGGTTCAATTTTTAAATCCGATCTTTTCCCGCACGGCATATATCGCTTTGTCCTGCGATTCGTGATAGGTGCGGACGAGGAGTTCGGCGAGCAGGCCCATTAGGAAAAACTGCACCGAGATCGCGAGCATTACGACAGCAATTATCGGCAGCGGCGTCAGGATGAACGACACGTTGTTTGCGATCTTTAGAACCAATGCCCAAACTCCGGCGACCATTGAGATAAAAAATGCGATCATGCCGAACGCACCAAATACATACAGCGGTTTTGTATGATACTCAGCCATGAATTTGATCGTGATGAGATCAAAAACGACCTTTACGGTACGCGAGATGCCGTACTTCGATTTGCCCATTGTACGGGCGTGGTGATCGACCGGTATCTCGGCGACGCGCGCTCCTGCCCAGCTTGCGTAGATCGGGATAAAGCGGTGCATTTCTCCGTAAAGCCGCACGTCTTGTATCACTTCGCGGCGATAGGCCTTGAGCGAGCAGCCGTAATCATGCAGCGGAACGCCGCCGATCCATGAAATGATGCGGTTGGCGATCTGCGAAGGTATTTTGCGTGAAATAAGTTTGTCCTGGCGATTCTTTCGCCAGCCGGAAACGACGTCGTAGCCTTCGTTCAACTTATCGAGAAGACGCGAAATATCCGCGGGGTCATTTTGCAGATCGGCGTCCATCGGGATAAGGATCTCTCCTTTCGCAGCATCGATACCCGCGGACATCGCCGCCGTCTGTCCATAATTGCGGCGCAAACTTATCACCCGAACCCGATCATCGCTCGCCGCGATCTCTTTTAATATCGCAAGGCTATTGTCCGTCGAACCGTCGTCAACGTAGATCACCTCGGCACTCTTGCCAAGAGCATCGAGGGCCGCCGCAATCTTCGCATGCATCGGCCGCAGATTTTCTTCCTCGTCCAGCACAGGAAGAAAGAGTGAAAGTTCCGGGTTGTTTGCAGCTTGTATATTCATTACCAAAATCTATTCTGCCCACGAAACACACGAAAGTCACGAAAGCGCATTCCTGTTTTTCGTATTTTTAGTGTGTTTCGTGGGCTAATTCTTCCGTGCGACCACGACGATCGACACGCCGAATGGAAAATTGAAATTGCGCAGCCAAAAACGCTCGGCACCAAACAGCTTGCCGAAAACGCCGTTCAGAGCAGACACGGTTATGTTGTTTTCCGATTCGGGCTTGATGCCGGTCAGTTTCATTATCGTTCGACCTGCGAGGATCGGCGCGAAAAATGTCCAGTTGGCATAGGTCGAGCGTTCGACATTATAGCCAGCTTCTTTTAACCTTTCGACGATCTGCGACTTGGTATATCGAATACGATGGTTCGAGATGGCGTCCTGCACACCCCACAGCCACATAAAAGCCGGCACAAATATCAGCGAATAGCCGCCGCTTTTCGTCACGCGAAACATCTCGCGCAAACCGGCAATGTCATCGTCAAGATGTTCGACTACGTCGAGAGCGGTCGTCAATTCAAATGTCTCGTCAGCAAAGGGTAATGCTTCGGCCAGGCCTTTTTGAGCCTTCAAGCCTTTTTGGCGACAAAACGCAAGGGCGTCGTCGGACACATCGACGCCCTCGGCTTCGCCATACTGCGATAGCATTTGAATATTCGCTCCCGTGCCACACCCGACATCCAAGATCCTCAAACTTTGGACATTGGACTTTAGACTTTGGACA
>JBKJJR010000243.1:0-4012 GCA_046597835.1 Pyrinomonadaceae bacterium | reverse complement strand
ATCACCTTTGTCCAAAAGCGCGCATAGATCAAATGCATCACCGCATGATCGTCGCCGCCTATGTATTGATCGACTGGCATCCAATATGCCGCAGTTTCCTGGTCAAAGGGCAGTGTCTCGTTCGTCGGATCGGTGTAGCGAAAGTAATACCAAGACGAATCGACAAATGTATCCATCGTATCGGTGTCCCGTTTCGCCGGCCCGTCGCATTTCGGACAGGCCGCTTCGTAAAACTCGGGTACTTTTGCCAGGGGCGATTCGCCCGTGCCGGTAAACGGAGCGGTTTCCGGCAATCGAACCGGTAAATTCTCAAACTTCTCGGGCACCACGCCGCATTTTTCGCAATAAACTATGGGTATCGGCGCTCCCCAAAATCTCTGCCGCGAAATACCCCAATCGCGCAACTTATAAGTCGTCGCCGCCCGGCCAAACCCGTGCTGTTCGGCATACGCCGCCATTTCTCGCTTGCCGTCTTCGCTGGTTTTTCCGGACCACTCGCCCGAGTCGACCATAACGCCGTGATCGGTGAATGCCTCGTCAATTGCGGATCGCGGATTGCCGATTGCGGACTGGTTTTCTGATCCGCGTTTATCTGCGTCGATCTGCGGCAAAAGATCTCCCTCTGTTTCTCTCTGCGGTTCAATTACCTGTTTGATGTCGAGCCCAAATTTCTTCGCAAATTCAAAATCCCGTTCATCATGCGCCGGCACCGACATCACGGCTCCGGTGCCATATTCCATCATCACATAATTACCAACCCACACAGGCAATTCCTCGCCGCTGAACGGATTGAGCACTTTTAATCCAGTATCAATGCCGTCTTTTTCGATGTCGGCTTCGTGATCGGTTGGTTTTGCATTCTCTGCCCTGATAGCGGCAATCTTGGCCACAACATTTGCCGACATCACTTCAAGCTTCGCTTCAACGATCGGGTGCTCAGCGGCAACGACGACGGCGTTCGCGCCGTAGATCGTGTCGATTCGCGTTGTAAAAACCTCGATCTTCTCATCTGATTCTTTTACATCAAACTTAATGAACGCTCCTTCCGATCGCCCAATCCAATCACTCTGACGCTTAAGCACGTTTGCCGGCCAGCCGTCTTCTATCTCGGCCATATCGTCGAGCAATTGATCGGTGTAAGCCGTCGTTTTCAGAAACCATTGCTCAAGGTCCTTCTTTGTGACCGGATTCCCGCACCGCCAGCAAATACCGCCGCTTGCCTGCTCGTTCGAAAGCGTGGCCTGATCGTGCTCGCACCAGTTCACCTGTGTCATCTTCTTATATGCGAGGCCCATCTCAAACATTTTCAAGAAGAACCACTGATCGAATTTGTAATACTCCGGCGTGTGAGCATACATCTGCCGCCGCCAATCGCAGCTTACCCCGATCCTTTGAAGCTGGCCGCGCATAATGGCGATATTATCTTCCGTCCAAGTCCGTGGATTGACGCCACGCTTGACCGCCGCATCCTCAGCCGGCTGCCCAAATGAATCCCAACCGATCGGATGCAGCACGTTGAATCCCTTCAACCGCTTATACCACGCCAGAGCATCGCCCGCCGAGTAATTCCGCACATGCCCCATATGCAGATTGCCCGAAGGATAAGGCAGCATCTCAAGCTGATAAAACTTCGGCTTGTTATCATCCATGTCAGCGTTAAAAGCTCCGCTTTCGGCCCAAATCCGCTGCCATTTCTGCTCTATCTTTTTTGCAAAATATCTCTCGTCCATAATGATGTTTGCAAGGCTCTTTTCACCCAAAACAGCAAAAGAGCAAGTTTAGCGAATTAACGCTGGTCTATCCACTTGCAGGGTTCTTAATTGTTGTATATTTGGCTTTGCCGCGTCGTCGAAATAGGTTCAGCGAACGGCTATCTAAGGGCGAGGCTGTTCTGCCGGAATGACATACCCCGATTGTAGATAAAACCGACGAGGATGTCTAACTTTTTTCTTTAAATTATTCCCAACTGGTGATATTCTTGCAGAACCTTAAAGTTTAGGAGTTTTTATAACGAAATACTTGATGATCAATAGAACAGTTCTGCAGCCGGTCGAATTTTGATGCCTTAACCGCCGTTTGGCCGTCTGCCGCTAGAAACAGGAGGCAAGATGATGGCCAAACGAATCAACACGAAAAACGACGGCAAGCGCGATAAATTCAACTGGCAGGATGCCGCAGCAGCGATCAATTACATTTCCGAAACCCTTACCGCCGCAAGATCTCAACCAAAACACATCGACGACGTGATCGTATCCTTAGCGAATGCTCACGAAAACGCCCGGGCCCGCCAGGTGACCGAATGGGAACGTATGCGACATCCCAGCATGCCGCCCAGGTTGTGATGTCTTCACCTTTACAGCGTGATTTGGTTTAATTAGGTAAATGCAAGTAAGTAAACAGACCACTACCGCAAAAGACCTGCGCTCGTTTTACAACGAGGTTCGCACCGCAACTGAGCGGCTTTGTGAGCCGCTTGAGATCGAGGACTACATCCCGCAGCCCGTGGTCGATGTCTCTCCGCCAAAATGGAATATCGCTCATACAACTTGGTTCTTTGAGGAAATGATCCTCAAAAATCACGTCGCCGATTACAAGGTTTTTGACGAGAATTTTAGTTTTCTCTTTAACAGCTATTACAACTCTGTCGGTGATCGCACCGCACGCGATCATCGTGGAGCAATAAGCCGGCCAACGGTGAAGGAAGTCTTTGCCTATCGCAAGCATGTCGATGAGCAAATGAATAATTTGCTGGCGGGCAATATAGCTGACCATGTTCGCAGCCTTGTAATTCTCGGCCTCAACCACGAGCAGCAGCATCAGGAATTGTTCCTGACCGATCTCAAATACACATTCAGCCTAAATCCGCTCTCGCCCGTGTATCATCCTGACTTCGCGTTCGAGGAAAGCGCATCTGGTACCGGAAACTTCATCGAAATAAGGGGCGGCATCCATGAGATTGGCTATGACGGCGATGGTTTTTGCTTTGACAACGAACTATTGCGGCATAAAGTCCATCTCGAGGATTTTGCGATCTCTGACCGGCTTGTGACGAACGGCGAGTTTCTTGAGTTCATTGATGCGGCAGGCTATTACTCACATCAATGGTGGCACTCGGACGGCCTCGATTGGGTCCGCCGCGACGAGGTCAATAAGCCGCTGTACTGGTATCACGCCGATGAACACTGGCGGCATTACACGCTTGCGGGCGATCGCAGTCTGGCGTTGGATGCCCCGGTGACTCATATCTCTTATCACGAAGCTGCCGCCTATGCCGAATGGAAAGGCATGCGTCTTCCGACTGAATTCGAATGGGAAACGGCGAGTTCTAAATTAGAATGGGGAAAACGCTGGGAATGGACAAACAGCGCGTATCTGCCATATCCCGGCTTCAAAAAAGCAGCCGGCGCTCTCGGTGAATACAACGGCAAATTTATGATAAACCAGATGATTCTTCGTGGGGCCTCGTCCATAACGCCCGAGGGCCACAGTCGCCCATCATACAGAAACTTCTTTCATCCGCATCTAAGATGGCAGTTTACAGGTATTCGTCTTGTCCAAAACAAGATGTGATATATAGGACGCATAGGATTATAGATGTCCCATAACGGATGACAAATACCACTTCCTCAGCACCCGAACTCTCCACCTTCGCCGAAGATGTCCTTCGCGGCCTGTCTTCGATGCCGAAATCGCTCTCGTCCAAGTATTTTTACGACGACGAAGGCTCCCGGCTGTTTCAGGAGATAATGAAGCTGCCGGAATATTATCTAACAGGCTGTGAGCACGCAATTTTTTCGACACAGACTGACGAGATTTTTCGCGCCTTTGCAAATGGCGACCGAGCCTTTGATCTAATCGAACTCGGCGCCGGCGACGGCACGAAAACCGCTGTGCTGGTCGATCATTTTCTAAAGCAAAATGCTGACATTTCGTATTTGCCGATCGATATCTCGCAAGAAGCTCTCGACGCCCTTTCGGCCAAATTCTCTGCCGAGTTTCCTTCTCTTAAGAT
>JBKJJR010000225.1:0-3591 GCA_046597835.1 Pyrinomonadaceae bacterium | reverse complement strand
ATTCTCGGCGGAGCAAAGGTTTCGGACAAAATTCCGGTAATTGAATCCCTCATTAAGCGTAAAGTCGATAAACTCCTCATCGGCGGCGCGATGGCATACACGTTTTTTAAGGCACAGGGCTTCACGGTAGGCAAATCGCTTGTCGAGGACGAAATGATGCCAAAAGCTCTTAAGATCGAGGAGATGGCGAAGGATGCTGGCGTCGAGCTTATCCTGCCCACCGATCATCAGGTTGTAGATTCTTACGACCCGCTGAACTCGCGCAAAACGATTCCAGTCGCGTTTACAAATGCAGGACTGGTCGGCCTCGATATCGGGGTCGAAACGATCGCGATATTTGAAGCGGCCCTTGAAGGTGCGAAAACGATCGTGTGGAACGGCCCGATGGGCATGTTCGAGGAAAAGCCATTTGACGAAGGAACAGTCGCCATCGCCAAAGCTGTCGCAGCTGTGACCGACAACGGCGCGACATCCATTGTCGGCGGCGGCGATTCAGTCTCGGCCATTAATCAGGCCGGATTGAACGATAAGATAAGTCATATCTCAACCGGCGGCGGCGCGACATTGGAATTTTTAGCCGGTGATGTTTTGCCAGGGGTTGCGGCACTCGACGATCATTAGTTAAAAAAAGTGAAGAGCTTTTACGGAACACTTGTGAATATCGGGCTGATCGTCGCCGGTATATTTTCGGCGGCTTTTGGGCTGAAAGGCTTTTTGCTTTCGAGTCATTTTATTGACGGAGGCGTGACGGGCATTTCGATGCTCGTCTGGAATATTTTTGGTATTCCCCTTCCGCTGCTCCTTGTTATTTTTAATTTGCCGTTCATCGCCTTTGGTTATAAGCACATCGGACGGACTTTTGCTTTCAAGAGTACGTTCGGTATAGTCGGGCTTGCGCTTTGTCTCGGTTTTGTCGATTTTCCAGATGTAACTCCGGACAAACTGCTTACGGCTGTCTTTGGCGGATTATTTATCGGAGCGGGCATTGGCCTTGCGATCCGCGGCGGCTCGGTGCTCGACGGGACAGAAATTGCAGCTTTGTGGATCAGCCGTCGAAGCTATCTTTTTCATGTAGGCGACGTGATATTGATGGTCAATGTGATCATATTCATCATGGCCGCTTTTTTCATCAGCGTCGAATCAGCGATGTATTCGATCCTGACATATGTTGCGGCGACTAAAGCAATCGATTTTCTTATCCACGGTGTAGAGGAATATACAGCGATCACGATAGTCTCATCGAAGAGCGATGAAATTCGCGAGGCAATTACAAGCAGGCTTCATCGCGGCGTCACGGCCCTCAAAGGCAGCGGCGGCGTGGGGTCTACGGGCGTTGACGAATCCGAACGCGACATTCTTTATTGTGTTGTTACACGACTTGAGATCGGCCTAATTAAAGCAGCCGTCGGTGAAATTGACGACCAGGCTTTTGTAACTACTCACACGCTTACCGATGTCGAAGGCGGACTGTTGAAGAGACAAATTTTGCATTGAAAACTATGAGAAAACCCGTAATAGCCGGAAATTGGAAGATGTATAAGCTGCTTGGCGAGGCGGTTGATCTGGCATTGGCACTCAAACCTTTGGTGGCGAATGCGAATCATTGTGAAGTTGTTATTGCACCGGTGTTTACGGCGCTCAAGACGGTTGCCGCGCGGCTTGAAGGGTCGAATATTAGAGTTGCGGCGCAGAATTGCGCGACCCAGAACGATTTTGGAGCGCAAACCGGTGAAATTGCTCCCGTGATGCTCAAGGATGTTGGCTGCTCGCATGTCATTATCGGCCACAGTGAGCGGCGGCAGTTTTATTGCGAGACCGATTCATCCGTAAATCAGAAGACAAAAGCAGGGCTTGCGGCGGGACTGACGGCGATCGTTTGCGTGGGCGAAATGCTCGCCGAACGGGAGTCCGGACAGGCCGAGGACATTGTCAAAAGACAATTGACTGGCGGGCTGGACGGTTTGACAGTTGCCGACATGGAACGTATCATTATCGCTTATGAGCCTGTCTGGGCGATAGGAACGGGTAAAACCGCGACGCCCGAACAGGCTCAAGAATTGCACGGCTTTATTCGCAAGATCGTCTCCGAAACACATGGCAGCGAGGTAGCGGACAAAACCCGCATTCTTTATGGCGGCTCGGTCAAACCTGACAATATCGCAACATTGATGTCGCAAATGGACGTTGACGGAGCACTAGTCGGCGGCGCGAGCCTGGAAGCGGAAAGTTTCGCTCAGATCGTGAACTACGAACGAAATTGATAAGGGATAATTGAAAATGGACAATTAAGAATGAGTAGAATTATCAATTGTCCATTATCCACTAAAAGAAATGGTTTATTTTTTATACGGATTATTTTTTCTTTCTTGCCTGGTGCTTATCGCGGCGGTTTTGCTGCAGCCTGGTAAAACGGATGCTGGTGCGCTGTTTACAAGCAATGTTTCGAGCTCAGCTTTGGCGCCCCGTGGAACAGCGACTGTTTTGTCAAAGGTGACGATAGGCGCGGCGACGATGTTCATGCTTTCGGCTCTGCTGTTGGCAATGCCTGCTCTGACCGGGAACATTTCGGTTTTGAACAGTAACCCTGACGACCCCACGCAGACAACCTCGTCGACCGACGCCAACACTGCCGATGCAAACTCGAATACGGCTGCACCTGCTGACGCTAATGCAAACACATCGTCGGCCGACTCGAATTCGGATGCGGTGGCCCCCGCAGAAGAGAAAGAAGCGCCGGCAACGTCTGATGCACCGGCGAACAAGTAGTGATCGGCTTACGATTATCTCAAATTTGAAATAGCAAATTTGAGATTGGGTGTAGGAAAGCGCAGATTTGAAATCCATTGCTGAGGTGGCGTAATTGGTAGCCGCGCACGTTTGAGGGGCGTGTGGAGCAATCCGTGCGGGTTCGAGTCCCGCCCTCAGCACCATCGAATAAGAGAAACAGGCTTCGCGCCTGTTTTTTTAATTGCGGCGAAAGCACGATGATAAATTAAATATTCGTGCATTCGCGGCTGAGTTTAAATCTAAAATATCGCCAATTTTATTCTCAGGTATTTCTTCGGGTTTTTTCGGAAATCGTCGAGAAGTTTTGTGCCTTCGCCGGTGAAGGTGGCTATGTTATTAGCGGTCACTGAGAGGTTATTGTAAAGCGTTTCATCCGTAAGTAACTTTCCTAGCGTTCCTTTGCCGGCTTGGGCGTCGATCAGAATCGATTCGATGCGGGCAGTCGTCGCGTTGAAGCGGGCGATCATCGCCTTTGCGTCGTCGTAGAGTTGTTCATCGCGGAGCAGCTTTCCTGCGGAGCCTTTGCCGGCGTTGAGATCGGCGGTGATGGATTTTACGTCATCGGCAATTGCCGAGATCTTTCCAGCGGCGACTCTTAGCTCCGAAACCGCATTCCGCGTTTCGTTATAAAACTCTTCGTCGTTAACAAATTTTCCGGCGCTTCCTCTGCCTGCTCTAATATCGGACGAGATGGCTTCTAATTGAGCAACGGTGTTATTCAGACTTTTATAAAGCTCGGGGTCGTTGACAAGTTTTCCGGCGGTACCCTGGCCTTTGTTTATTTTGTCGATAGTTGTCTGCAGG
>JBKJJR010000125.1:0-4196 GCA_046597835.1 Pyrinomonadaceae bacterium | reverse complement strand
CTGTTTGAATGGCCGAATTTGCCCACGCCAGCTTTGCATCGCGGAGGCGAACCGAGTCGGGAAAATCCTTGATCAATTTATCAAAGCTCTTAAGTGCCTCGGCATGATTTCCGGCCTTTTGTAAAGCTTGTCCGCGCAGCCACAATGCATGATCGGCAACCTTGGTTTTCTTTTGAAATACGTCAGTATTGAGGATAGCTGCCGCACCCGCGAAGTCATTATTTACAAAAAGGATCTGGGCATGGAGAAGCCTTGCGAGCGCACCCGTTCTCTTCCCCGCAAACCGCGATTCCAAACCCGCGACAAAATCCTCAGGCGGCAGTTTCCCGTCACGGGTCATCTCGCGAAGCGATCGCAAGGCTTGTTCCTCGCTCTGCTGCGCCGAACAGCCGATCGTAAACAATACGGATACTAAAAAAACCGAGATACCGAGCCGGACGATGTTTTGAAGCATAGGAAATAGAGCCATGTCAGTTTTGATGCGAGACGGGAATACTGCTTTGCACACGGTGAAGTGGTTTTCGATCAGCTAAAACAGTAATATCATAGCAAATAAGGCAAATGGCTTTTAACTGAATTCGTATGAAGAACGTCTGGCCGGTAATTTTGATGGTTTTCCTCTGCGCGGCGGGCGTGTATTCGCAGACCGCAAAGCCGACGCCGCCGGAAGATAATGACGTTGTTAAAGTATCGACGAATCTGATCCAGATCGACGTTACAATTACAGATGCAAAAGGCAAGGCTATTTCTGATCTCAGACCAGATGAGGTCGAGATATTTGAGAACGGTGAAAAGCAAAAGATAACAAATTTCTCGTTCGTATCAAATGCGCCATCGACAATTTCCGCATCTACACCTGTTGACAAAAAAACCTTGTCGTTGGCTCCTCCAAAGATACTCCGGCGCGAGAATGTAAAGCGGACGATCGCGCTGGTCGTTGACGATCTAACGCTCTCTCATCCTGATACTTTCTTTACAAAGGAGGCGCTAAAAAAGTTTGTCAATCAGCAAATGCAGGAAGGCGATCTCGTCGCGATCATTCGCACCGGATCAGGAATCGGAGCACTACAGCAGTTTACTGGCGACAAACGTATTCTTCTCGCCGCGATCGACAAGCTGCATTTTAATATGATCGCTGGTTCGAGAGGGGGAGCGTTTAATCCGATCGAATCGACGCTGGCGGAAGAAGTGAACAGTTCGGGCAAGAATTTAGGCAGAACCATTCAGTCAGAAAGAGAATCTCAGAATGAAATAAACGAATTTCGTGAGTCGATTTATTCAACCGGAACACTCGGCGCCATCAACTACGTAGTTCGAGGGATGAAAGAGTTGCCCGGCAGAAAGTCCCTAATGCTCTTATCAGCGGGTTTCAAATTGATAACGCGGGGCCCTAACGGGATGTCTGAACCGAGCCGGATTCTGGATTCGGTCAAGCGACTGGTCGACTTTGCAAACCGGTCGTCGGTCGTAATTTATTCAATCGACGTGCGGGGCGTAACATTTGACGGCCTTACAGCAGCGGACGACACCAGCGGTCTGACTGCCGACCAACTTGAGGGCCGTTTAAGCGACCGGCAGAATGAGACGATCGATACACAGGATGGATTGAGGTATCTGGCCCGTGAGACCGGTGGGTTTGCTTATTTTCAAAATGGGATTAGCAATGGAATTCGAAAGGCTCTTGACGATCATAGCTATTACCTTGTGGGTTTCGAACCAGACGCGGCAACCTTCGATCCTAAAAGGAATCGTTTTAACAAGATCGAAGTAAGGGTACAACGACCGGAAGTCAAGGTTCGTTACCGGAGCGGGTTTTTCGGTTTTTCAGAAGAGCGGATAGCAAATCCAAAGCGGAGTCCTGATCAAGCCATTTACGACGCACTCACTTCGCCATTTGCGGTGAACGATATTTCGTTAAGGCTTAACACCTTGTTCTTGGCCGACCAAAAAAAGAACGGTTACTTAAGGTCATTTCTTCATATTGGCGCCAAAGACCTGACGTTCGTTCGCCAGCCGGATGGAAAGTACAAAACCTCATTCGACTTGATCGCCTCGACATTTGGTGACAGCGGGCAGATGCAGGATGGAATGAGAAATACTTATACACTTACATCAACGGAAGAGTCGTATCGTAAATTACTCGAACGAGGGATGGTTTACGATTTTGAAATTAAATTAAAAAAAGCTGGAGCATATCAACTGCGCGTGGCGATTCGTGATAATGCGACCGCCCGTGTCGGATCTGCAAGTCAATTTATTGATGCCCCTAATATTAAAAGCAAAAAACTCAATCTGTCCGGCATCCTGTTGCAAAATATGCAATACAGCGATTGGCGCAGATATGAGACCTTGTCGGCAGAGAAAATAAAAGAACTCATGAATCCGATGGCTGATACAGCTATCCGCCAATTTCGCACCGGCACCGTTTTAAGCTATTCGTCCGTCATTTACAACGCGAAGCCCGATGTTGCAGGAAAATTGGATCTAACCACACAGGCCAGGATCTACAGCGACCAAAATCTGGTATTTGAAGGCAAACCATTTCAGGGTAACTACATTCTCGCGGACACAGGAGGTGAACTTGCTGCCAAGGGAACGATCCGATTGGCGGCAGATCTTCAAGTCGGCAACTACACGCTGCAGGTGATCGTGACGGACAATAATGCCCGCGAAGGGCGTCGAGTGACAAGTCAATTTGTTTACTTTGAGATAGTAAAATGAATCCTTCGGTCTGTTGGACAAGATGAAATACGATAGGAAAATCCGAAACACGTTTAAGAAATCGATCGCTCGATTCGTGGGTTTCACGATCTTTATTGTTCTTAATGTTTGCTATTTATATGCGCAAACCGGCACGTCAACTCCGACACCTACACCGCCGCTTGATGATACCGATGTTGTTAAGATCTCGACGAACCTGATACAGGTCGATGTTTCTGTTACCGATGCAAAGGGCAAGGTTATTGCCGATCTCAAACCCGACGAGATCGAGATCTATGAGAACGGCGAGAAGCAAAAGATCACAAATTTCTCATTCATTTCGAGCGTCCGAACCACGACCGAAACGCCGAAAGTCATTGATAAGACTGCGATCCCGGTGCCGCCGGTTGCTCTCAGGCCTGAGAATGTGAGGCGGACGTATGCTCTTGTAATTGACGACCTTTCGCTGTCGTTCGAGAGCGCATATCAGACACGCAGAGCTCTAAAGAAATTTGTTGATGAACAAATGCAGGAAGGCGATCTGGTAGCGATCATTCGCACCGGAGCCGGCATCGGCGCTCTCCAGCAATTTACCTCCGACAAACGCATCTTATACGCGGCCATCGAAAAGGTGAAATGGAATTCGCAGGGGAGCGGCGGCGTCAGCGCGTTTGCGCCGATCCAGTCCGCGCCCGATACGTCGCTCCAGGAAGATCCGACAGCAACGCCGGATGATTCCGTGCCGACGGCGACGGGCGACGGCCAAACGCTGGACGATTTCCGGACGCGGGTTTTCGCAACCGGAACGCTCGGTGCGCTGAAATACATTGTCTCCGGCATGAGAGAACTGCCGGGACGAAAATCGGTGATCCTTTTTTCGGACGGCTTTAAGCTGTATGAGACTGATGAAAACGGCAATCAGATCGGCGGCGAAGTTCTGGACTTCCTACAGCAGCTTGTCGATCTTGCTAACCGTTCGTCAGTCGTATTTTATACGATTGACGCCCGCGGACTGCAATACACCGGCTTTACGGCAGTTGATGCTATTTCGGATACAAGCCCGGATTCTTTGAATTCGTTAAGCCAGGGTCGCCGTGACCAGCTTTTTGACACGCAGGAAGGCCTCAGTTTTCTTGCCGAAGAAACCGGCGGACTTGCAATAAAGAACAACAATGATCTAAGCGGCGGCGTCCGCAAAATATTGAACGATCAGAGCTATTATCTGATCGCATACGAACCGGATTCAGATACGTTTGACCCGGCGAAGCGCAAATTCAACAAGCTCGATGTTAAGGTATTGAGAAAAGACGCAAAGTGGCGAACCCGCAGCGGATTTTTTAACGTTGCCGACAGATCGTCTGAAAAAACTGCTTCGACGCTGTCGCCGGTCGCTCAGCTTGAAACCGCTCTGGTCTCGCCGTTTGCGGTCAGCGGCATCAACATGCGGCTCAACGCCCTCTTTGGCAATGACGAAAAGACCGGATCGTTCGTTCGCT
>JBKJJR010000117.1:0-5788 GCA_046597835.1 Pyrinomonadaceae bacterium | reverse complement strand
GTTAACGCCCGGGTGTCCTTAGGAAAGCAGGAACCGCCGTAACCGGGGCCGGGATGTAGGAATTTTCGCCCGATCCGATTGTCCATCCCGATACCGCGTGCCACGTCGTGAACGTCGCAGCCAATGGCATCGCAAAGATTAGCTATCTCATTGATGAAAGTGATCTTTGTCGCCAGAAAAGCGTTCGCGGCATATTTGATAAGCTCGGCGGCTTCGAGCGATGTGATAACGATCGGCGTTTCGATCAGGAAAAGCGGGCGGTAGAGATCCTTCATCACCTCTATTGAGCGCGGCTCGTTGCTGCCGATGACGACCCTGTCGGGACGCATAAAATCCGTGATCGCCGCGCCCTCGCGCAGGAACTCGGGATTTGATGCCACGCCGAACTCGGTCGGTTCAGCTAAATTCTTACTGACAAAGTCGCGGAGCCATTTTCCCGTCCCCACGGGAACCGTCGATTTGGTGACCAACACTTTGTAGCCATTCATCGCGTCGGCGACGTCTTTGGCCGCCTGCTGATAAAAGCTCATATCGGGCGAACCGTCATCTTTTGGCGGCGTACCAACCGCCAGAAATATGACAAGAGAGTCCCTGACCGCATTGGCAAGGTCTGTTGTGAAATGCAGGCGGCCGGCTTCGACATTCTTCTCTACGATCGCGTCAAGGCCCGGTTCATAGATCGGGATAATGCCCTGGTTAAGCTTTTCTACCTTTTCGGTGTCAACATCGACGCATGTCACATGGACGCCAAATTCCGCAAAACAGGCACCGGTCACCAAACCAACATATCCTGTTCCTACAACTGCTATTTTCATATATATCTAACAAAAATCTCGCACGTTTCAAGTAAATAATAGCAAATCCAGACAAAATTATGCGGGCCACATATGAGAACGTGACCCGCAAATATTTGCCAAAGCGAAGTATCGATTATGAATTGTTACTAATAATGATAACGCCGCCGCCTGTATTAGTATCATCGCCCTGCGTTGCCAGGAAGATGCCTAGTCCCGCTGCTCCCGCCGCAACAAGTAGTAACCAAGGCAGTCCGGCGATTGCGGGGCCCGGTATTGAATTCGGACGCAGACATGGAACGCAGCCCTGCTGCGTAAGGTTGCCGGCAGTCGCGTTCGTTCCGGCGGCCACTTGCTTGTCGGTCGAACCGTGCTTCATGGTGACGAGGCCTGAGGTGGTGTCAACGTGTGTATGCGAACACTCGACCTCAACCGTAAAATTGTCCGCCTGTGACGAATCGGCTACAACCGTAGCATCCTTTGTCGTAACGGTCGCGGCAGTGCCCGCCGAATTTGAAACCCGGGTTTGGCCCTTCGATAAATTTACAACGATACTGTTTCCCGAGAATATGAGTGTCGCACTTGAATCGGCCAGCACCTCGACACGGCCGAGTTTGCCCAGACTTACAACTGCACTCGAACCGGCAGCCGCAGAGATAACTGCGCCTGAGAGCACGGTTGAATTTGAAACCGCGGCCTGGCCGTTAACAGTGACCTGGCCGGTAACGGTGATCTCGCCCGCCTGATCGACGGGCAGCGCGAACGCGACCATCGAATATACTGTCCAAACTGCACCAACTGTGATTAATGTGACGAATTTACGAAATGTATTTTTGCCCAGCATTTGACTTAATCTCCTTCTGAATCAATCCTTCTAAAAAAAACATTACCTTTCGGCGAAGCCCCAAGGCCAGATCGTTATAAGAAAAGTAACAAAACTATTAACTGGTCGGGCTGACACCGACTCCACCACCCCCGCCAAAATTGTTCTCATTACCATCATGCGTAGCGAGAATTATGCCGGCAACGGCTCCGCCAAATATAAGAGCAAATGCCCACCAATTGTTGTGGCCCGAGCTTGCCGTAGTTGTTTGCGAAGCGGTGCTTGCGTTAGCTGATGCGGTCTCGCCGGCGTTAAGCTGTACTGTCTCGCCGGATAGGGGCGTGACGTTTACGCTCTTAACCGCATTAAGTACCGTAACGCTTCCTGCCGAAAGGCTGCCGCTAATTGCGGCGTTATCAAACGAAATGGCGAAAGTCGTATTCGGGGAAAGCTCGATACGCCCGGCTTTGCCGAGACTAATGATCGCGCCAGCACCGTCAGGCGTGGAAATCGTGCTCGACGAAAAGATCGTGCGGCCGCTTTTCACAGGCTCACCGTTAACTGTAACTGCCGCAGTTTCGGCGGCCGAATTGCCGGTGACAACGATCTCACCGGAGGCTTTTCCATCAACGGCCAAAGTTACCATTGAGCATGTTGCAATTAATGCAACCAAAAGGCTTGTCGTAAATGCCTTGTAAATCACCGATTTGCTATTCATAGTTCTCCTCTCGTATCGCTTCCAATCAATAATTTCAAAAATAAACCTATCACTACTTTGTACACGAATTGGATGGCGATGTCAATAATTCCATACCAATACCGCGTAAGATTGAGAAATAACCAACCTCGGCTCCGAAAAACTTCTAAGCTCAAGTTTGATACATATTTATACCATAATTTACGATCAATTCAAACGCTCAATACAAAAAAAAGACCGCCCAGCTCCAACACCCGCCGTTTTTAGGCTCGAACAATTGCCGAAACATCGTTTTTTTGGTCTAATCTGCTCAGTTACGGATCTTTTTCTAAGGAGAAACCCCAATGAAAGTAAAGCTGCTTTTCCTGATTTTCGTTTTTGCATTGGCGGCGGGATGTTCGACGACGCCGAAAGAGAGAAAGATCAGGATCGGCTTTGCAATGGACACGGTCAGGGAAGAAAGGTGGCAGCGCGACAAGAACGCGTTTGAGGCCCACTGCAAAAAACTTAACGTCGATTGCGAGATCACTGTCGCCGATAATAAAGACGATAAACAGGCCAACGACGTCGATAACCTTTTAACCAAAGGCATCGACGTGCTAGTGATCGCTCCTCACAACGCGACGCAGGCGGCCTCGATGGTCGATAAGGCAAAGGCGCAGGGCGTGCCCGTGATCAGCTATGACCGACTGATAAATTCGGACAAGATCGACGTTTACATCTCGCATCAGATCTCGGTCGTCGGACGGAAAATAGCCGAATACGCCCTCAACAAAGTTTCGAAAGGGAATTACGTAATGGTTTATGGCGCGTTTACCGATAACAACGCTGTCATAATAAAGAAGGAACAGCTTTCAGTACTTCAACCCGCTCTCGATAAAAAGGAAATAACGATCGTCGCCCAGGATTTTACGAACGACTGGAAGCCTGAACTCGCTCTGAATTTCGCTGAAAATGCTTTGACGCAAAATAAGGACAACATCCAGGCTTTTGTCGTCTCAAATGACGGCATGGCGGGCGGTGTCATCTCGGCATTGGAAAAGCGCGGCCTTGCCGGAAAGATACTCGTAACCGGCCAGGACGCTGGCCTTGAAGCCCTCCAGAACATCGCCACCGGCCGGCAGACAATGACCATCTATAAGCCGATAGTCCCGCTCGCCAACGCCGCCGTCGAAGCCGCCGTCAAACTCGCAAAGAAAGAAAAGCTCGATACCAAGCCCTTTATGAACGACACGCTGGGCAAGGAAATTCAGGCGATCCTGCTCGAGGTTACAGTTGTCGATAAAGCGAATCTGATGGACACGGTCATCAAAGACGGCTACGCAAAATTTGAAGACGTATATAAAAATGTCCCCGAAGCCGACAGACCGAAGAAGTGAAGAGTGAAAAGTGAAAAGTGATAAGTGATAAGTGAAGAGATGAATGCCTACTGCCCACTGCTTACCGCTCACTTCGCTATAAATATTAAATGAACAATGACTTTGTCCTAGCCGTCGATCTCGGCGGAACAAATCTGCGAATGGCTGCGGTCGATCGCGATGGCCAAATACTCGCCCGTGCCAGAACCGCAACACCCAAAAATAACGGCCCTGCAGGCTTACTCGATGCTATTGCAAACCTCGCCGATGAATGCCAAGCAGCTCTAAATGCCGATCATAAGATAGCCGGGTTCGGTGCGGGTATTCCCGCAAATATAGTCAACGGCCCGGTGCGGGGCCTCCCGAATTACAGCGAGATCGAAGGCATGGATCTCAAGGCCGAACTCGAAGCAAAATTCGGCGTGCCTGTTGCTCTCGAAAACGACGCCACCGCTGCCGCGATCGGTGAAAACTGGCTCGGAGCGTCTAAGGATGTTCGCGATTCGATAATGATAACGCTCGGGACCGGCGTGGGCGGAGGCATTATTATCAATAATGAACCGCTTCGGGGCATCGACGGCACAGCCGGCAAGCTCGGCCACATCAACGTCGAGCCCGACGGCCACCCATGCAAATGCGGCAGCCGAGGATGCATCGAAGAATACGCCTCAGCCACCGCCATCGTCCGAATGGCCTGCGAATCCGGCCTCGATGTGTCAACTTCACTAGAAGTCTATAAACTCGCGACCAACGCGGACTTGTCAGAACCGGGTGCAATAGCGACTGGGTCAAATACGGAAATAGCTCAGTCTGTATTCGCAAAAGTCGGCCGCTACCTAGGCATCACACTTGGCAGCCTTGCAAACGCACTCAACCCCGAAATGATAATCATCGGCGGCGGAGCCGCCGCCTCATGGGACGCCTTCATCGATCATCTAACAACCGAACTACACTACCGCGCATTCAACGAACCCGCCGCCCGCGTCGAGATCGTCCGCGGCACCCTCGGCGACGATGCCGGCATCCTTGGCTCCGCCCGCTCGGCGTTCGCCCACGCGAGGGAAGAGTGTTAGTGTGCATATCTGCGTGCAAATTTGTTGACAAAGTGCGCAGCGTTTCAATATTCCTTTTTTAGGGTTTGTGCGGTTCCGATATCCATGTTTTATTTATAGGATGCTCGACCCCCTTCGCCCTCGCCCATTTCTGATGAATACGACGTGTTCACTGTTGATCTCTGGGTTTTGCGCAACTTTGGCCGCTTCATCGCTCGAGGCCTTGAATTCACGCGTGATCGAGTACACGTCCGCCGTCGCAAAATCCGATTGATCGTCCGCTTTGTCTTCGCCGGCCACAACCGCGTTTCTGTCGTTGTCATTATGAGGACTGGAATTATTGGTCATGATATTTACTTCCTTATATATTCTTTAATAAATGGATGTTTCTGCCTGAACGATGAAAGTACCCTCGCTGCCCCATCGGGCAAACGCCAACGTCCCATTAAATACGTCTGCTCGTATTAAGATAATCGACACTCGATCAATTGTCGGTGTGGTAGCCCACACTCATTAACCTGTCCGTTCGTGATGCGGGAGTTGATCCGTGACGAGACGTTTGATCTTTGCTAAATTGATTCGCTGTGTGTGCTAGAACACAGTAAAGTTTCTTTTCCTGTTTATCCTTAGAGTACGGTCATTTGTTATTCACGATGGTTTCTATATCCATTGCGTTTTTTTCATGTGACCGAAATAAGGAGATTGCAATGCCCGACACAGTAAAATCCGTTAACGGAAGATCAACGAACCGGCTACTCAGCTCTTTACCCGATAAGGACTATCAGCATCTACTCGAGCACTCTGAACGGATAGATCTGGTTTATGGCAATACCCTTTACAAAACCGGAGCTGCCATTCGCCACGTCTATTTTCCTGAGAGCGGAATTGTGTCACTGTTGTCCGCCGTCGAGGGCGATCTGACGCTCGAGGTCGGCATCGTCGGCAATGAAGGGATGATCGGCGTCCCGGCATTTCTTGGCGCAACAAACTCAAACAATATCGCCCTTGTGCAAGGTGCGGGATTCGCTTTGCGAATGACGACGGAGGATTTTATCAAAGAGTGC
>JBKJJR010000162.1:0-7654 GCA_046597835.1 Pyrinomonadaceae bacterium | reverse complement strand
GCGGCTCTTCGATTCCTTGCCGTGACGCAGGCCTTTTTCTGTTAATATTGAAATTATGGACTACCGAGACATTATTACCATCGAAGCGGGCAAGCGCGGCGGCAAACCGTGCGTGCGGGGATTGCGCATTACGGTTTACGAAGTGCTTGAGTATCTTGCGTCGGAAATGACGGAGCAAGAGATTTTGGACGATTTTCCTGATCTGACACGCGAAGATCTAAAGGCCTGTATCGCTTATGCTGCTGACCGTGAGCGGCGATTGATGACCGTACCGGTGGCTGCGTGAAATTGTTTTTTTACGAAAACTTGTCACCTGCGCTTTCGCGTCGAATCGCCGACGTTTTTCCAGACTCGCTTCACGTCCGCGACGTTGCGATGAAAGCGACGGACGATACGGTCGTCTGGGATTACGCAAAAGCCCACGACTTTATGATCGTTTCAAAAGACGCAGACATGCACGATCTCAGTCTGGTTTTTGGAAATCCACCGAAAGTGATTTGGTTAAGATTAGGAAATTGCTCGACACGCCAGGTCGAAGAGTTGCTCCGCAAGGAGTTTGAAGTGATCAGTTTGTTTTTTGCGGATGACGATGTTTCGTTATTGCCGCTGCCGTAAGTACGCCCGCCGCCGCTCGTTAACGAACTGATTCTATCAATACCAGTCTTTTGATGAAAAACCTTTTTCGACGTGTGGTCCGATAACCGAGCGAGGACGGTAGTATTTTCGCTCCGGCGAAGCTGTGTTCCCCTAACTTTTAAGACTCAATGCGATAGTTCGGGGCTTCTTTTGTGATGATCACGTCGTGGACGTGAGATTCACGCAGGCCGGCGGAGGTTATGCGAACGAATTTGGCGTTTGTCTGCAGGTCGGCAATTGAGCGGCAGCCGGTGTAGCCCATGCCGGAACGTAGGCCGCCAACTAGTTGGGTGACCATTTCGGCGACGGAGCCTTTGTAGGCGACGCGGCCCTCGATGCCTTCGGGGACGTATTTGGCGTCGGCTACGATGCCTTCCTGTGAGTAGCGGTCGCTTGAGCCGGAACGCATCGCGCCGATCGAGCCCATACCGCGGTAGGTTTTGAAATTGCGGCCCTGGAAAAGGATAACCTCGCCGGGAGCTTCTTCAGTTCCGGCAAAGAGCGAGCCGATCATGACGCTGTCGGCACCGGCGGCGATGGCTTTGGCGAGGTCGCCTGAGAATTTGACGCCGCCGTCGGCAATAACCGGAACGCCCGAGCCCTTCGCTGCGCTTACACATTCGACAATGGCGGTGATCTGCGGGACGCCGGCGCCGGTTACGACCCGCGTCGTGCAGATCGAGCCGGGGCCGATGCCGATCTTAACTGCGTCAACGCCGGCTTTTATAAGTGCGGTCGTGGCTTCTGCCGTTGCGACATTACCCGCGACGATCTCGATCTCGGGGAATTTTGACCTCACGCTTTTTATGGCATTGATGACCCGCGAACTGTGGCCGTGGGCCGTGTCGATGACGATCGCATCGACGCGTGATTTAACGAGAGCTTCGGCGCGTTCGAGAAAGTCACCTGTCGCACCGATCGCCGCCGCACAGCGAAGGCGGCCAAGCTCGTCTTTTGCCGCGAGAGGGAAGTTAATCGCCTTTTGAATATCTTTGACAGTGATGAGGCCTTTCAAAAGACCCGTTTCGTCAACGACCAACAGTTTTTCGATGCGGTGTTTTTGCAGCTTGACCTTTGCATCGTCGAGCGTCGTCCCGACCGGCGCGGTAACGAGAGGCTGCGGCGTCATTATTTCGGAAACCGGAATGTCGAACCGCGTTTCAAACCGCAAGTCGCGGTTCGTAATAATGCCAACGAGCAAGCCCTTTTCGTCAATGACGGGTATTCCGCTGATCTTGAAACGTCTCATGATCGTCAGCGCGTCCGATACCAACTTGTCCTGATGTATCGTAACCGGATCGACGATCATCCCCGACTCGCTGCGTTTTACCTTATCGACCTCTTCGGCCTGTTGTTCGATGGAATAGTTTTTATGGATCACGCCGATCCCGCCCTGCTGAGCGAGCGCAATAGCAAGCGACGCTTCGGTTACGGTGTCCATCGCCGACGAGCACAGCGGAATGTTCAGTTCTATATTGCGTGAGAATCGTGTTCGGGTGTCGGTTTCGGCGGGCAGGATCGCGGAATATGCCGGAACGAGCAGAACGTCGTCAAATGTCAGGCCTTCGTTGATTTCGATGATTTCCATAACTCATAGTAATGCAAAACGCCGGTTAAAAGAAATGGCGCCGGAGGGAATCCCGACGCCATTTCCGTTCCAGGTTATTATTATTTACTGTTCTGCGATCATGTCTAGCCGTAGCGATTGGCCTGTGACGCTGACCGTCAACGGCGTGAATGTGTAACGCCGCGACTCGACGCTCACAGTGTAGGTTTGACCGATTTGTACGCCGCCAAACCGGTAAACACCGAACGCGTTCGAGACCACCGAGCGACTCGTACCGGCCGTATCGGTCAAGGTTACACGTGTGTTTGGAACGCCTCGCCCCATCGTGGTCAACAGCTGTCCGTTGATCTCGGCATGATTTGGCGCTGATGCAGAAAGCTCGACCTGTCCGTCGGTCGTCGCAACCCACGGGTCGCCTTCGTTGAACATTATTTTCTCCAACGTAAGTGGTGAAATGGAACCAGCATCACCCACGGCGGTGAATCTGAGATTCAAAAGTAACCCGTCGTCATCGATTGGGGCAGGGCCGTACACCACGACTCTCAAAAGTCCCGGCTCGGTTGCATTGGAAACAGCCGAAAGGCCGCGGCTCACGGTTCCTGACAGATTGACCGGAGCGTCCTGAGGCTGTATCACCGACGGGTCATACCTTAGATTGAATTCGTAGGAGATGATCTCTTTATTTGCGGCGCCTTGGACATTTATTGGGATACGAACTTCCTCGTCAGCGGGTATCCTCAAAATGGGCAATTCGACAGTCATGCCTTTTTCGCGATCATTGCTGCGATTGACAGGGCGTGCGGCCGTTGGCATCCAATTGCCCGTAACTTCACCGATCAGCAGGCCGGTGTAGTCGTCGCCGGTGATGTTGCTCGTGACTGACGGATATGTCCTGGTCGTCGGTGATCCTGCAACGGGGAACGTTGGACCCGGCGACACGAAAAATTGCCATGTGCTGGTTAAATTCGGCGGTGAAAACGGCAGCCCGGCTACGAACTGGGCGATCTTTGCCGCATCTTGCGACGAGATACCGCCATTACCGGTCACATCTGCAGTGACTCTCTGGCTATCATTGGTGAAAGGCACCGATCCGGCTACATGCTGAGCGATCCTCGCCGCGTCGTTCGAGGTTATGCTGTTTTGTCCGGTTGTCTTGGACAGCGAGACCGTATAAGACCCGGCTCCAAAGCCGGTTAGCTCATACTGTCCGGCGGTTGCTCCGGGAGCGCCGGTAAACGTAGTAACGATTGGTGAACCAGTACCGGTGACAGTCACATTCGAAATAAACTTCGGTGGTGCCGCCGCATTGCCATACGTTACAGTTCCGCTGATCACGGGCAGTGCCGTGAGAAAGGCGATGTTGCCGACGAGGTTGTTGGCAGTATAAGTAATGCTAAACGGTTGCCCGCCGATAGTGACGCTATTGCCTTGCGCGAACTGTCCGGTAAATGAGCTGACTCCCCCTGAAATAATGGTGAACACCTGTCCCGGCGTTGGGTTAAAACCATTGATGAGCGATCCGGTCAAAGTCGCACCGTTCAGGGTGACAATGCCGGAGCCAGTTAAATTTAGCCGATCGTATTGTGTACCGGCTGTTGTGCCGCCGATCTCGACATTAAATGTCGAGGCGGCGTTTAGAGTCACGGCACCGTTGACGTCCAGGCTTCCCGGACTCAGGCCCGGAGCGATCGTGCCGCCGGTGGCGGTGATCCGGTCGACCGTCCCCGTACCGCCCAGCGTGCCGGCGGTGAGGTTGACCACGCTGTTTATAATACTGCCGTTGACCAGCAGAGTTCCGGCGTTGATAGTGGTTGTGCCGCCATAGCCGTTGCTTCCGCCCAAAATCAGAGTGCCCGCGCCGATTTTGGTCAATCCCAACCCGCCGCTCGCTTGGTCAATCACGCCGCTCAACGTCAATGTATCGGAGAAACTAACACTTACCGTGCTGGTGGTTGTCAGCGTGATCGCGCCGGAGATTGAACAGCCGGTCGAACAAGTAATGCCCTGTAACGCTCCTGTTCCGTCAACGCCCGTTCCGTTGAGCGTGACAGGCTCCGCCAAGCTTATGTTGTTTTGCAGGTTTAATGTCGCACCGGAAGCAACGACGGTATTATTCCCCACGCCCGTTGCGCCTAAAGCGTTGGGTGCAGCTGCCCCCACCGAGCCGTTATTGATCTGAGTCACACCCGTGTAATTATTGATCGAATTTGCGAGAAACAACGTTCCCGTTCCGGTTTTGGCAATGCCGCCCGCACCGGTGACCTGTCCGTGGAATTCAGAGATGTTTGTTCCGCCAACCGTAATGACAACGCCATTCAAGTTGATAGTGCTGAATATTTTTAAATTCGCTAAACCATTGTTGATGAAGCTCTGTGCTTGCGTCAGCGTAATGTTGGGATTAAAGATGATAGCTCCGCCCGATGGAGCGTTGGCGGTAATTCCGTTTGACAGTGTAATTGCAAGCCCGGTGATGTTATAACCGCCACCGCTTACCATTATCGAACCCACGCCAAGTCCGACGATGTCGTTTGAATTCGTAAGGCTGTCTGCGGGCACTCCGGCGGGGAAAACGAGATTCAGGCCATCGACCGGAGCAAAGTCGGGACTCCAGTTGGCGGCGGTTGACCAGTTGTTATTCGGTCCTCCGCCGTCCCACGTGAGTGAAGATAACGCCGTCAGGACCACGCTCTGTGAACTGTACGTAATCCCAAAAACTCGTCCACTGACCGTGATGGTTGCTCCTTGGGCGAATTGCCCGGTGATGGCGCCCGCGCCCGTGATCTGAATAATAGTGAATTGCTGCCCGGGAACGGGAGCGGTACCAACAAGTAAGTTTAGATCGGCACCGTTTAACGCCACGCTTGATCCGCCGGTCACATTTAGCCGGTCGGACTGCGTTCCGGTTACATTCACCTCGAAACTCGATGTCGAACTGAATTCTACGAATCCGGTCGCGGTTAGAACACCCGTACTGCCGGAGCCGCTAACTCCCGGTGAAATTATTCCGTCATTGGGACCGGTGGCCAGACCTGCGTCGATGGCTCCTACTGTTCCGGTGCCGGAGATCTTACCGCTGCTCAGCTGAATATTTCCTCCCAGGGTCCCGTTAACCTCGATACCGCCCGGACCTGAGGCACCCAGTTCGATTCTCGTGGTACCAAAGTTAGGACTATTCCCTGATAAAAACACGGTTCCGCCACCGGTCATTAAGAGCGTGCCCGTGCCGTTTATGAAGCCATCGAGCCGATGGTTGCCAAAGCCGAATAAAGTCAAAGTATGACCGTTCAGATTTATCACGCCGCTCAATATGCAGGGTCTAAAACCAATGCTACCACTATGGAATGACTGGTCGGCTCCCAAAATTATGTTGGGGTGGAAGTTCGGCAAGTTTTCGCCGTTGTTCGGAATATTACAACTAATTCCGTTGGCCAGAAATATCTGATTGCCGGTAATATTGTAATTTGTTCCTGAAAAAATCAATCCATCAAAGCTCGTGTTAACCGGAAAATCATTATCGTTGGATTTACGGGCCGCTGACTGTAGAAATTGCAAAACATCATTTGCGCCCGCTCCTCCGATGCCGGTCCAATTGTCGTTAGTTGTCCAACTGTTATTGGTGCCGAGGCCGTCCCACGTCTCGGTCGCGAGCACGGCGTCTTGGCCGTCTGCGGCGTTTTCTTCTGCATTCGTTTTGCCTGTCGGACCGCCGAAAACAAACGTCGCGATCAACGCGATCAAAAAGGGGAAAGCGATGAGGCTGCGACACGTCGTCGTCTGATGTGATGCTCTCCAAAGGGTCTTTAAGTAATTGGGCGTCGGTCTCATTTTTTTAGTCTCCTATCATTTTGATCTGTTGATTTAGGGTCTTGGTTTTCATGCATGCGAGCAGCGAAGTGATGCAAAGTTGGATATTTGTGTTCGCAATGGTTCGGTAGTGGCAATCGTTGTTTTGAGCAAATCGGAAAAGGTCCGATTCGTTGGCTTCAAACAACTGAGCGGCCTCGTGCAGGCCGACAAAATCGGATTGGCCGCTGCATTCGCTGCAAGATGCCAGTTCTGTTCTCGCTCGTTTACGTATAAGCTGTATGCGTTCATATTCGATAACAATTTCCCGTTTTGCGTTCATATTCTTAAGTTTTCCAAGATTTTTTACGCTGGAACAGTTATAATCTTTGGCATCCGGCAAAATCTTTAGTTTTTCGTGAAGTTTTTCTGAAAGAATTCTGAGATAGTTCTGAAGGACTCGAAATGAGTGATTCAAAAATATATTTATTTGGCCGTTTTCGGCTCGATGTAGGCGAACGGGTTTTGTTGGCCGACGCCGCATCGATCCCGCTCGCGCCAAAGGTTTTCGATACATTGCTGATGTTTGTTCAAAATCCGGGCCGTGTCCTAAGTAAGGAGCGTATGCTCGACGAGATATGGGAGGGCAGCTTTGTCGAGGAAAACAATCTCGCCCAGAATATTTCGATCCTCCGCCGCGTGCTTGGCGAGACGAAAGAGACCAAATTCATTGAGACAGTTCCAAAATACGGTTACCGGTTTGTAAATGAGGTTACCAATGAGAATAAGACGCCCGTTCGGACGGAAGTTTTTGAGGAGAGCCGCGCGCGAATTTACCTTGATGACGGGCAAGCCGTAACTCAGGATGTGGTCGCCCCCTCGAGAATCATTGCTGCTTTGCGGCGGCATAAACCGGAGACACATTACGCTCGAAATGGCGACGTAAATATCGCCTATCAGGTCGTCGGCAGCGGCCCGATCGATATTGTTTTTGTGATGGGCTGGATCTCGCATCTCGAATACTTTTGGGAAGAGCCGCATTTTGCTGCATTTTTGGATCGGCTGGCATCTTTTTCGCGTTTGATCTTGTTTGACAAGCGCGGCACGGGACTGTCAGATCGCGTTCCGCTAAATGAGTTACCGACGCTCGAACAGCGAATGGAGGACGTCCATGCCGTAATGGATACCGTCGGTTCGGAAAGTGCCGTTCTGATCGGGGTTTCGGAGGGGGGGCCGATGTGTTCGCTCTTTGCGGCTAGTTACCCCGAACGCACGGCCGCGCTGGTGATGATCGGTACTTATGCAAAACGCATCCGCGACGACGACTATCCTTGGGCGCCGACCGAGGAGCAGCGCGAGGCTTTTTACCGCGTGCTGCAGCGCGAATGGGGCGGGCCGGTCGGCATAGACGAGCGTGCTCCGTCAATGGTGGACGATGAAGATTTTCGCAAATGGTGGGCGACTTATCTGCGGATGGGCGCAAGCCCCGGTGCGGCGGTCGCCCTTACGAAAATGAACGCGGAGATAGACGTTCGCGGCGTGCTGCCGTCTGTCCGAGTACCCACGCTTGTTATACACCGATCGGGTGATATGTGTCTTAAGGTTGAAGAGGGCCGTTTTGTCGCCGCCCAGATTCCAAACGCAAAATATGTCGAACTCGGCGGCATT
>JBKJJR010000071.1:0-3501 GCA_046597835.1 Pyrinomonadaceae bacterium | reverse complement strand
GTCTCGCCGGCGATCTGGCCAAATTCGCGGATGTCCTCGTCACGTCTGTCACCGGTTCCGTTGATGACGCAAGTGCGGTATTTATTTGGCAGCTTCGCGATGAACGCTGCCAAGCCGCGAAGACCTGCCGGATTATGCGCGTAATCCATAAGGACCGTCACCTCGCCTACCTCGACAAAATTGAGGCGACCGGGAGTTTGCGCGGTTCCGGCGTTAAAGGTCGTCAACCCTACACGCAGAGCTTCTATCGAAACTCCGTGAACAAAACACGCCAGCGTCGCCGCGAGCACATTTTGGATCATAAATTCCGCACGCCCGCCGTAGGTCAGCGGAACGTTGGTGGCTTTCTCGATCCGCACCTTCCATTTGCCTTTGAGGATCGTGATGTAGCCATTCTCATACACACATGAAATGCGTCCGCGTTCGGCTCGACGCTTAATGTTCGGG
The DNA here is from genome assembly GCA_046597835.1 of Pyrinomonadaceae bacterium. Classification (GTDB taxonomy): domain Bacteria; phylum Acidobacteriota; class Blastocatellia; order Pyrinomonadales; family Pyrinomonadaceae; genus OLB17. Next base: position 3,054 of record JBKJJR010000071.1, on the reverse strand, counting down.
TGATTCTCATCCAACGAAAAACAGACCACGTGACCGTCGGTCAGCTCTTTCATCTTGTAAACGAGATCGTCCTCGGCATTGAGTACCGCGTAGCCCTTTTTCGAAACGGCACGCGGAACGACCGATTTTACGCGGGCGAGGTCCTCGAGAGTGTTCACGTCCTTCAAACCCAGATGATCTGCCGCGATGTTCGTCACGATACCGATGTCACAGTGGTCAAATCCCAAACCGGAGCGGATAATGCCGCCGCGAGCCGTCTCGAGAACAGCCACATCAACGGTCGGGTCTTTTAACACCAACTGTGCCGATACCGGCCCGGTATTGTCACCAGCGACTATCTGCTGATTGCCGATATATGTTCCGTCAGTTGTCGTAAAGCCAACCGTGCATCCTGCATTTTTTAAAATGTGAGCGACCAGACGGGTCGTCGTCGTTTTCCCGTTCGTACCTGTGATCGCAAAGATCGGTATGCGTGAGGGTGTTCCCGGCGGAAAGAGCATGTCGATAACATGCTCAGCCACATTACGGCCGATGCCCTCGCTCGGCGAGAGATGCATACGAAAGCCCGGAGCCGCGTTGACCTCGATGATGCCGCCGCCGTTCTCGCTGAGCGGTTCGCTGACATTTGGTGCGATAACATCGACTCCAGCAACATCCAGGCCGATGATCCGGGCAATTCGTTCGAATAGGAAAACATTCTCGGGATGCACCTCGTCCGTGCAGTCGATCGCCGTGCCGCCGGTCGAAATATTGGCGGTTGTTTTTAGATTGAGGATGTCGCCTTTTGGCAAAATTGACCCGAGCTCATACCCGGCTTTGCGAATACATCTTGTTGTTTGGTTGTCTATGTCGATCTGCGTAAGCACATTTTCATGGCCATAACCGCGGCGAGGATCAGCATTTGTCTTATCGATAAGCTTTTGGATCGTATTTTTGCCGTCGCCAACGATATGAGCCGGAACGCGCTCGGCAACTGCGATCAGACGGTTGTTTACAACCAACGCGCGAAAATCGGCACCTGCAATTTGTTTTTCAACGATAATATAGCGTGAATATTCTTTCGCTTTTTCGAAAGCGATGTTGGCATCCTCGATCGTTTTTATCCCAACGGTTGCTCCTTTGCCGTGATTGCCGTCGAGCGGTTTTATAACAACCGGATAGCCCACTCTATCGACGGTTTCTGCGAGTTCCTCGATGTCCCAGATCTTATAACCTTTTGGTACAGGAATGCCCATGTCGCCGAGCAGTTTTTTGGTCGCGTGCTTGTTGCCAGCGATATCGACCGAGATCATATTTGTATTGACGGTCGTCGTGGCCTGTATGCGCTTTTGATGGACTCCGTAGCCAAGCTGCACTAGAGACTGGTCGTTTAGCCGGATAAACGGGATGTCGCGATTGTCAGCTTCCTCAACGAGCGATCCGGTTGAGGGACCGAACCGGACATTCTCGCGGATCTCGCGCATTTCCTGGATGTCTCTTGCAAGATCTGCTTTGATCTCCCTTACATCCTTGCCATCGGCGATGTCCAGGAAAATACGAACAGCCGTGCGGCCGGCAAATCGGCCTACTTCTTCTTCGAGATAGCTGTAAACAACGTTATAAATACCCTTTTCGTTAGTCTCACGCGTTCGGCCATACCCTGTGTCCATGCCGGCAAGCGTCTGCAATTCAAGCGCGATATGTTCTATCACATGGCCGGCCCAAGTGCCTTCCTCGACGCGACGAAGAAACCCGCCCTCTTCCTGATAACTGCATCCGTGAGTTACCAACGACGGTATGATTTCTTTCATACGGCCATAAAAACCGTCCATTTTATCTGTCGGACGGTCTTCATATTTGCCGATGTCGAGGCGCATTATGATCAGCTTTTTCCAGTAGCCGCTCCAATAATTCGGCCCGCGAAGGGTTCTGATTTCTAGTATTTCCATAACATTATTCTTAGCCGCAGATTAACGCAGATGATGCAGATAAATATTTTCCATTCGGATGATCTTGGCCCGCTGTTTCGCGTTTATCTGCGTGAATTTGGGGCAAAATTTCTTAGCCAAGATCCGGCAGCAAAAACTCATTCGGCGGCTGCATCGGATGGCGTTCGAGGTAGTTGTAAACTAAGCCGTCACGCAGAATATGAAGTTGAACGCCGCACACACTAAAGCTTTCATTTTCAGCCACTTCAGCTATCTCATTGAACGTGATTTCTGAGCCATCAACGATTGTCGCCGAGCCCTGCCCAAATACTTCAAGTACTCCATTGCCATCCAGAATTATAGCCGTATTCTCGTCAACACCAATGCCCAAATTATACGGATTATACGACACCGCCGTGATAAGACGGCTGATGCGGCCGCGTTCGGTGAAATGCTGGTCGATAATAATATTTTTCAGAAAACCAAGTCCCGGCGATAGTTTCACGGCGTTCCTATGCGGGTGCGAGCTCGGCTCGCCGCGAACGATCATCGACGTGCTCATAGCGGCCGCGCCCGCGCTCGTGCCCGCTAACACGAGATCGGTGTCGCGGACCATATCTCTCAATTTTTCGGCCAGTTTAGTGCCGCCCAGCAGACTAACAAGCCGCATCTGGTCTCCGCCGGTTATAATAACTCCTGTAAGGCCCTCGGTCAGCTTATCGATGTCGGCACGCACGACATCCTGCCTTGAAGTTGCACGCAGAACACGTGGATTCGTTACCCCGATGTTCCTAAATGCCTGCGTGTAAACGTCGGCCGCAAACTCCGGATAGTCTGAAGCAACCGGCACGATCAATATTTCTGCTTGATCGCCACCGGCCAGCTCAAGAAACTTTTTCAAGATCCGCCGTTCGTTATATTTATCTTCTGCCCCGCCAATCACAAGCAGATGCCCGCCGATGATCTCGCGGTCATGCGATTCACTCATTTGTTAATTTTTGTAACTGTTAAATTTCAGAAAACTTTACACTAAGTTAGTGGAAAACATTAGATTGGTCAAGATTTGGAAGCAGAAGAATTCACCACAGAACACACAAAGCGCACTGAGAAATAAGAGTCGGATTCATTCAACCACATTACGCGGCCT
>JBKJJR010000057.1:0-3118 GCA_046597835.1 Pyrinomonadaceae bacterium | reverse complement strand
GATGCCGCCGCGGAACCATTCGCGGATCGGCGCGCCAAAACCACGCTTTTTCTCGTAAAGCAGATCGTGCGGCAAGATAGATTCGAGAGCCCGTTTCAAAATATGCTTGCCTGTTTGACCATTTACTTTTAGATTGCTCGGCAGCCCCATCGCGTATTCGACGAGATGGTGATCGAGAAAAGGGACGCGTGCCTCAACCGACGTCGCCATAGTAATTTTGTCGACACGCATCAGCAGAAGTTCTGGCAAACGCAGCTTTAGTTCGAGATAGGTCATGCGTGACAAATAGTCCGAATCTGGGCGTTCACGCGCTATGTGTTTCAAGTATTGCTCAACGGCCGCGAGTGACGAATGTCCATTCAGCCTGACTCTCATTCGACTACTGAGAACGTTTGGCTTTAGCGAATCGTCGTAAACGACGGCTCCGCCCCAGAACATCGGCTCGCCGGTTTCGAGCCGTCTCGCAAGCTCGTTAACGAAGCGGCCGCGGCCCATAACTTCAAAAACAGCCGCAGCAGATCGCCCCGCCGCGCGGCGCGCGAAAGCTGGCGCGCGTTCGGCGTAGCTCCAAAAATTTTCATATAGGCGCAGATTGCGAACGTAATTTGCGTAACCCGAGAATATCTCGTCCGCTCCCTCACCCACTTGAACAACAATCGTGCCCGCATCGCGGGCAAGCTTTGAAACATAATACAACGGCACGCAAACCGGATCGGCTATCGGTTCGTCCTGGTGGAAGACTAGCTTAGGCAGAAAGTCGTTGAATTCCTGATCGCCGATAATTACTTCATGATGATTTGTTTTGTAAAGTTGGGCAATGCGGCGGGCTTGTTCGAGTTCGTTGAGGTATACATGATCCTGAAAACCGACGGTAAATGTATCGACCGGACGATCCATTAGTTCGGACATTAACGCTACATTCGCGCTCGAATCGACACCGCCCGAAAGAAAAACGCCGAAAGGCACGTCGGACATCATCCGTTTTTTTATCGACGAGCGCAGAAGCCGCAGTATCTGATCAATGTGCTCAGCCTCGGTGCGGACGGGAATATTTTTTGGCGGCAGAGCGTCCCAATATTGATCGATCTTGACATCGCCTTTGCGGTTGATAGTGAGGCGATGGCCTGCCGGCAGTTTTTGAATGTCCTTAAATAACGTTTGAGGCGCTGGCGTCGTCAAAAATGTAAGATAGTCGGACAGCGCATTTTCATCTATGTCGCGTTCGACATCCGGATGAGCAACGATCGCTTTGATCTCGGAGGCAAAAATGATGCGGCCATCCTTAATGTAAAAATACAAAGGCTTGACGCCCATGCGGTCGCGGTAGAGCGAAAGTTCTTCCTTTTGTTCGTCCCACAACGCAATGCCGAAATCGCCTTCGATCTCGTGGACAAAATCGATGCCGCGTTCCTCGTAAAGATGGATGATCGTCTCCGAATCCGTCTTTGAATTGTAAATATGACCGCGTTTCTCGAGATCGGGCCGAAGTTCGGCGTGATTATAGATCTCGCCGTTGAAAACGAGCCAGACATTGCGGTCTTCACAGCCGCGCATCGGCTGATGGCCGGCCGCTGAAAGATCTATGATCGAAAGCCGCCGAAAACCAAATCCTCCGCGGCCATTGTCGAAAATATGCGCCCCCGTGTCGTCCGGGCCGCGATGCGGCATCGTATCGCGCATCGTTTCGACTAGCGGTAGTTCGACACGACCTTCGTTCGATCCATATTCCCAGATTCCGACAATTCCGCACATATTAGCTTTCGATATTGTCGGTTAACCGTTGCAGCAACTCCAATCCCGATACGCTGTTTTCAACCAATGAGGCCGGGACAATAATAAACCGGGCAACAAACGGCGCCGCAGAGGTGACTTCCCATCTCAGGATCGACGATTTTTCTCTATGGCCATAATTGCGCGAGACGAATGCGGACACGACCTGTGGTTTTGCGTCAATTCCGATTGCACGGATGTACAAATGTCGGCCGTCATCATCGCCGATACTGACGGACTTCTGATCTATGTTCTTTATTTCGAGGCCGGGTGAAAGGTGAAATGCAAAGCTGAATTTATGACGGTCTGTGCCTGTCAGTGTGTCGTCGATGAGCCAGTATTTTTCAGTCTTATTAAATTCCACGGTGCGGTGATGGACTATCGGTTTTTTCAAACGCATATAACCAAAATGCTCCGCTGAAACGCGGTCAAATTTGGGTGAGGTTTGCCAATCAATGACGGTAGGACGAGCTTCGTTGCCAATTATGAAGGGAAGATCGACGTTCGTTATGTTTTGTTCCTCGCCGTCCACCATTACCGTCGAATGATACGCCGTCGAACGAAATGCGTGTCGGGCCTCGCGGTCAAGATTATAAGCAAAACTCCCCGGATCCACGATGAAAGGCCTGCCAAGAGCTGAAATTTCGATGCTTAGAGCGTTGTTATGGCCGTGCGAACCGCGCCCGTTCAAACCGCAGTCGCTTGTGTTGAAATGAAGATACAGATCACGATCCCGCATGATAAATGTACCGGCGTTGGGGAATGCTGTTGAGACCGGGGATTCGTCCGGGGCCCTTTGCGACTCAAAAGTATTAATGCCGTGTTCGCCTAAGAGCCAGAGAATCTCCGGCGTGAGGCTGGTTTGTTGCTTAAACTTCGCCTCGTTAAAATGAACGGCTCCGAGCGCGAGCAGGTACGCCTGATCGTCGACATCCCGCTTAATAATTGGAACGATCTGCGATCCGTCGGCATCGCCGTTTAAAGGAACCCGTCCGTCAGGCGGCATTATTCCATGAATGTATTCGAGCATCCTGCGGATCGTGCCCCAATATTTGTGCGGTATCTCATCGCCATTTTTGCGTGCAAGCAAAAACGAATACAAAAATAATTCCGTCACGAATTTATGGTAGCCGGTCGAGGCCTCGAAATCGGCTCCGTCGGGCAATATCTGCATGTCCATTTCGCGAAGCATTTCGGATAGGCCGAATTGCTTCCATTCGTTGGCCGTCTCCAATTCTGGCAAAAATGTTCCTATCCAAAACAAACCCACGACGTCCGATAGATAATGATTGCTGGTCGAAATGTAAGAAAATTCGTTGTTGTCGAGGATAAATCTGCCATGCTGGTC
>JBKJJR010000352.1:0-3079 GCA_046597835.1 Pyrinomonadaceae bacterium | reverse complement strand
CGTCGTTTCCTGGCCAAACGATACGATCGCTAATACGGCCACAAAAAGAAGTGAAATCAATACAAAACGTAAATCCCTTTTCATTAGGTCCTCCAAAAAAAATCAATCTAAAAACTTAATTGTGTGCAGCACAAAAATACTAAAATTACTAAAAACGTAACCCCAACTGCGTGAATTGAGCTTGTTCGGATCTAAGATACTGCAATCTAATGCCAAATAGAGGCAATTTTTATGCCCGTCGCAAAACGCTGCGTCGTTGTTACAAACAAAGCGTTTATAAGCCGTTCGGCGAATCACCTGCGCCGATTTTGTCCAAATTTATGAATTCAATACTAGAAAGATGAATATATCAATTTCCAAAGGCGAAATCAACTCAGCGGAGCTGCAAACGCGTCGTTTCCCGTAACGCGCACTAAATGCCTCGTGTCGTTGAGTGCTAAAACTCGAACGTTGTTGGAGCCGCGCAGTTCGAAACGATTGATGCCGCAGTTTGAAGTGACGATCCACGGCGTTCGTTTTGTGCCGCGATTAATCGCTCCCAGCAAGTGAAGAATAAGGAAACAGATCGCACCTGTATGAGAAAAAATCACGATACGCTCGCCCTGATGCGCACGGACCACGTCGCTGAGCTCTGCTGTGATCCGCCGCAGCAGTTGGCGATAACTTTCACCCTCGGTGATAACGTGATTTATGTCACGCTTCACGAGTGCATAGTAATCCTTGGGAAAGGCTTGCTTTGATTCATCAAAAGTCAGCCCTTCGAGTACGCCGACATGCCGTTCGCGAAAGGCGACTGACGTATTGATCTTCAACCCCAGCAGTTTTCCAAGCGGCTCTGCAGTTTGCACGGCGCGCAGCAGATCGCTCGAGTAAATGACATTGACACCCTCTTTTGCGAGAATCTTCGCCGTTTTCTCAGCCTGCTCGATCCCCAATTGAGACAGTGGAGTAACCCCATGCCCGCCAAAACGCCCCTCGGCATTCCCCGCAGATTGACCGTGTCGGACCAAATAAAGGCGCGTGGGCTGCGGCATAGGAGTAATCAGACGCCCACGGCCTCGGCCTTGAGTTTTTCGGTCTGGTAATGCGTCCGCAGGGTTTCGATAAATTCGTCGAGCATGCCTTCCATGACGAGATCGAGTTGGTGAACTGTGAGGCCGATGCGGTGGTCGGTGACGCGATTTTCCTTAAAATTATAGGTGCGTATCTTTTCTGAGCGGTCACCGCTGCCGACCATCGATTTGCGTTCGGCCGAAAGCTCGTCGTGCTGTTTTTGCTCTTCGATCTCCTGCAATCGTGCTCTGAGCACGCGCATAGCCTTTTCACGGTTCTTGATCTGCGATTTTTCGTCCTGCATCGAAACGACGACATTAGTCGGCAAGTGAGTGATGCGGACGGCCGAATACGTTGTATTTACCGATTGCCCGCCGGGCCCCGACGAACAAAACGTATCGATGCGAAGGTCGTTTTGGTCGATCTGGATGTCAACTTCTTCCACCTCAGGCAGAATGGCCACAGTGATCGCCGACGTATGAATTCGCCCGCTCGACTCTGTTTGCGGCACGCGTTGCACGCGATGGACCCCCGATTCAAAACGCATTCGTGAGTAAACATTGTCGCCTTCGATCACGGCGGTCGCGTCCTTTATGCCGCCGACGCCCGTGTCGGTCATTTCGAGAATGTCCATTTTCCAGCCCTGCCGTTCGGCGTAGCGGGCATACATTCTTAATATCTCGGCCGCAAAAAGCGTCGCCTCGTCGCCGCCGGTTCCGGCACGGACCTCAAGAATTACGTTCTTTTCGTCATTCGGGTCTTTTGGCAGGAGCAGTAATTTAAGGTCTTCTTCGGCCGCTGGGAGCTTTTCCTCGATCCCGGCGATCTCTATAGTCGCCATTTCGCGCATCTCTTCGTCGTCTGCCAAATCAAAAAGGTCCTTCGCACCTTGCAGTCCTTCTTGCATTTTTCGCACCTCGCGATATTTGTCGACGATCTCGCCCAGGCTCCGGTGCTGTTTCATCAATTTCGCATACACCGACATATCCGACATAAATTCCGGCGCCGATATCTGCGCCGTCAGTTCGTCGTAGCTTTTCTCGATCTGTGCAAGTTTCTCGAACATATAAATCGTTTCACCACAGAGGTCACAGAGAACCCAGAGGAAAAAGAATGCTTTTTGTATCTCTGTGCTCTCTGTGTCCTCGGGGGTTAAATTTTTTTACGCCGCCACTGGCTCCAATTTAAGCGATTCATCGAGCGCCTTGATCGCGACTTCGAGCTGCTCATTGTCAGGTTCCTGAGTTGTGATGTTTTGCAGCCACAGGCCTGGCATGGTCATAAACTTAAAGACTGCACTCGACTCTTTTTTCGCGGCGTAGCGGATAACCTCATACGAAAGGCCTGCGACCAACGGCATCAAAGCGATCCGCACCAACAGATTCATCCACAGCGCGTCAAATTTGATCACCGAAAACAGCACGATCGCCACTAGCATCACCACCATTAAAAACGATGTGCCGCAACGCGGATGCTGCCGTCGCTGTATGGTTGCGTTATCAGGCGTGAGTTCAAGGCCTTTTTCCCATGTGAACACCGTTTTATGCTCGGCTCCGTGGTATTCAAAAACGCGGCGAATGTCCTTTAAATACGACATCGAAACGATCATCACCACAAAAAAGAACATCCGCACCATGCCGTCGAGCAGATTGAACGCGACCCACGAATGCGGTTTGATCTCCCAAATGTAGCCCTTTATCGTTGCCAGCCACCCGGCACCGTCCACGATCACGGGAGCCTCAGCCCAACCTAAATAAATAAAGCCAAGATTCGTCAGCAGCAACGGAGCCGCTAGAAAAAGTGCAACATTGAATAACAAAGCGAAAATGATCGAGCCGACGGCCGTTGCCGATTGTCCGGCTGATTTTGCCTTTGATTTTTCCGGCATCACAACTTTTACCGGTGCTTTCAGGAAGTCCATATCGGTGGTTCCCGACGCAAGAACAGGCTCGAGTTCGCCGGCCTTTTCTTTTGCTAGCTCTTCCTTGGCGGCAAGATCATCCTCATAGACCTTCGCCGAAAAGTT
>JBKJJR010000273.1:0-4475 GCA_046597835.1 Pyrinomonadaceae bacterium | reverse complement strand
TATGGGCAGGCAGATTTCGAACGCCGTCACCGGCTCGTCAAGTATATCGACGAACTGAATTTAAGATACGGCCGCGACGTGATCCGCTTTGCCGCGCTAAAGGACAGCGGCGGCTGGCAAAGCACCAGCAGGCACAGAGACAACGACGCAAATCATTCCGTAACTCGCGATATGCTTGGCTTGGGCCAAACCTTCAGCAAGTCGATCAGATTTTTGTAGGTGCGGAAAGAAATTAGCCACAGATAACAAGGATAGACACAGATTTATTATTAAAATCCGTTTTATCTGTGTAATCTGTGGCTAATTCTCCTTTTCTCCTTCACTCCTCTTCTCCTCATCCCGCCTTTCGGGGCGCATGTGCGGAAAAAGAATAACGTCGCGGATCGAGTGTTTGTTTGTGAGCAGCATCACAAGGCGGTCAATGCCGATGCCGATGCCCGCGGCCGGCGGCATTCCGTAGCTGAGAGCGCGAATATAATCTTCGTCGAGGATCATCGCTTCCTCATCGCCGCGCTCACGCTCGGCGGCCTGATCGACAAAACGCTCATATTGTTCCTTCGGATCGTTCAGCTCGCTAAAGCCATTTGCGATCTCCATTCCGTAGATAAAAAGCTCAAACCGCTCGGCGATCTGCGGGTTTGCAGGACTGGCTTTCGACAGCGGCGAGATCGCTTTGGGAAAGTCAATAATAAAGGTCGGTTGCACAAGCTTCGCTTCAACATATTCGTCAAAAGCCGCAACGATATTGTCGTCGTCAACTTCCACCTCGGGAGCAAATTTAGCGATAGAGTCAGCCATCGAGATCCTATCAAACCTCGAAAAGTCGATGTCATTTCCTTCATAATTCACCGTCAACCCTCCGGTTGCATTTTGCACGCTTTGCTTTATCAACTCTTCACAAAAATCCATCATCCCGTTGACATCCATATAGGCGCAGTAGAATTCGAGCATTGTGAATTCGGGATTATGCTTGTACGAGATACCTTCGTTGCGAAAATTGCGGTTGAGCTCATATACCTTTTCAAAACCGCCGACGACGAGGCGTTTCAGATAAAGTTCGGGCGCGATGCGGGCGTAGAGGTCGATGTCGAGAGCATTGTGATGCGTCTTGAACGGCTTGGCAACAGCACCTGTCGCCTTTGGCGTGAGCATCGGCGTCTCGACCTCAACGTAGCCGTAGTCTTCGAGAAAACGGCGGAGCGACGAGATCGTCTTGGCACGCACCTCAAAAACTTCGCGCGTCGTCAGCCCTTCGTGTTCGACCTGCAAGCTCGAACCGATCAGGTCGTAATATCTTTGTCTTTGCCTTATTTCAGCATCGGCAATGCCGTGCATTTTGTCAGGCATCGGGAGCATGGCCTTGGCAAGGAATTGCAGCTTTTCGACATGAACGCTCAATTCGCCTGTGTTTGTGATAAACAGATAGCCTTCGACACCAATGAAATCGCCATGATCAAGCAACGTAAATGCCGCCCAGCCGTTTTCTTCGTCAAGCGTGTTCTCGGCATCGTTCTTCACGAGAGCGAAAGTCTCCTTCTTCGCATAGATCTGGAGCTTATTGATGCCATCGGTCAGGTGAACAAAGTTTCCTCGCGGTGGTGTTGTCAGACGACCGGAAATGCGGACGCTGCCAAATTCTTTTAGGCGAGCGTTCAATGCATCCTTTATCTCCGCAGGTGGACGTTCACGTTCGGCGAGTGTCGCCACGACGGCCTTGATTTCATTGACTATCGCAACGACCGGCTCGGATGCTTTCAGATTCGTGATCGTGTCCTCGGTTCCGCTGACGGCTGATCGAACAAACTTGTTCGGATAGACATTGCCGACAAGCTCACGCAGCGCGTCGAGATGTTCGCGGCGTGCTTCGGTCTGGTCGTTGGGTTCGATGATCTCGTTGAATTCGGGAATGTGCATAATGCTCTTTTGCAGAAGCCCGCAAGAAGTAAGGGCGTATCGTCGCAATTGAAACTCTGATTATAGTTAAACGCCGCTTTAGCGGCAAACATCTACCGAATGTGGCAGAATATACATACCGCACGAAAACGCGCGTCGAGGCATACCCGTCAAGCGTTTTCTGCGGATAAGTGCGTTTATGGCGGATGGATTCGATAAATTGAAGCGTGAGTTGGCGAGCGGGACTCGCGTAATAAGCCTTAGCGGACTGACATCGGTCGCGGCGAAGGCATTTCTGCTGACCAGATTGCAAGCAGAAACGGGCAAGACATTTGCCATAATCACTGAGTCGAATACGGAACTTGAGACCTGGCAAACCGATCTGGAGTATTTCAAATCTCAGATCTCAGATCTCAAATCGCAGATCGTAACTCTGCCGTCATTCGAGACGGATCCATATTCCGGCGTTTCACCTCACGCAGAAACGGAAGAGCGTCGTGCGTTAGCCTTGTGGCAATTACATGAACACGGTGGTGGTCTTGTCGTTCTCTCGGCACGATCGCTGGTTCAACGAAGGGTGATTCCCGGCGAGATCGCGGCTCTCGGTTGCCTTCTAGTTCGCGATGGCGATTTTCCGCCCGAAATTCTTATCGAAAGACTGTTCGCCGGCGGATATGTTCGCGAAGAGCCGCTCTTTGGGCCGGGACAATTTTCGGTTCGCGGCGGCATTGTCGATGTATGGTCGCCCGATGCCGAGGCTCCTATCCGCATTGAGTTTTTTGGCGACACGGTCGAATCGATCCGCGCATTTGACCCTGATACTCAGCTATCGACCGGCCAGTTGGCCGAGATCGCCATCGCTCCGATGCGGGAATTTGCCGTCTCTGTTCAAGATCTAAAAGACTGGGCATTTTTTGCCCGCGAACGATTCTCGAACGACAAGTTTACACGAAATCTCAAAGACCGAACTGATTTTGCCGATGAGGGCGAGAACTTTTCTGGGTGGGAATTTCTGATCCCTCTCGTAAAACCACTTGGCTCAACTGTTTTCGATCATCTGCCGGACTGCATATTTGTCATCGACGAACCTGCAGCTGTCGAGCACACGCTGACGGGACTTTATGAGCACGTCACTAATAATTTTAATGCGATAACTGAATCGGGCGAGGTAGGGCTTGAGCCGAAAGAGCTTTTTCTGATGCCTGAGGAATTGCTGACCAAACTCGAGGCGTCGTCGAGTGTGGAATTTCGTGCTTTGGGCCGAACGGCGGCGGGTACCGATGAAGAATTTGCTTTGGGCGAATCGGCAGATGCAACTCCATTATTCCTCTTTTCAACCTCATCGAAAGCGACCGAGATCGAGATACAGTCGCGCTCAACGCGGAAATTTTACGGGGATTTTAAGGCCTTCGTTACCGAATTGGGTACAGACGCAAAGGCCAAGGGTAAGCAAAGCAAAACTGAAATAATTATCCAGACCCCGGGCATGGCCGAGCGGCTTGAGGAAATTCTTCGCGAATATGACGCCTCTCTTGCAACTGATTCCATCAGGATCGGCTGCCTTTCGAGTGGGTTTGAACTTCCGGCATTCGGGCTAACTCTTTACACGGAAAGCGACATTTTTGGCGATGTGACACATGGCGATTTTCGTCCTGCAAAGGACAAAGGTCAAAGGACGAAGAGCAAGCTCGGGGCATTCATCTCCGATTTTCGCGATCTCAAAATTGGTGATTACGTCGTTCACGTCGATCACGGTATCGGGCGATTTGACGGTTTGCAGACGATCTCGTCTCAGGGCTCGGAACGCGAGTTCATGCTGCTCATCTATACAGACGATGCCAAGCTATTTGTGCCCGTCGAGCGAATGGATCTTGTTTCGCGTTATTCGTCCGGCGAAGCGACTTCGCCGACGCTTGACCGGCTCGGCGGCATCGGCTGGCAAAAGACAAAGGCCAAAGCAAAGCGAGCCATGCGCGATATGGCCGACGAGTTATTAAAACTCTACGCTGAGCGCAAACTCGTTCGCGGCCACGCGTTTCCGCCGGACGCACCCTGGCAGCATGAATTTGAGGACGCGTTTCCCTACGACCTTACCGTCGATCAGGCAGCCGCTATCGAAGACGTAAAGACGGATATGGAAACACCGACACCTATGGACCGGCTGATCATAGGCGACGTAGGATACGGCAAGACCGAGGTCGCGATGCGTGCTGCATTCAAGGCCGTAATGGATGGCAAGCAAGCGGCAATTCTGACGCCGACGACCGTGCTTGCGTATCAGCATTATGAAACATTTAAAAAACGCTTTGCTGCGTTTCCCGTTAAGGTCGATCTGCTCTCAAGATTTCGCTCAAGCAAGGAGCAAAAGGTGGTTGCCGAATCAGCCGGAAAGGGCGAGGTCGATGTGCTTATCGGAACTCATCGCATACTCTCGACCGACGTCCAACTGCCAAAGCTTGGCTTAGTCGTCGTCGACGAAGAGCAGCGTTTTGGCGTCGGGCACAAAGAAAAACTAAAACATTTGAAGAAAAAGGTCGATGTCCTCACGCTTTCGGCAACGCCAATTCCCCGCACTTTAAATA
>JBKJJR010000168.1:0-2511 GCA_046597835.1 Pyrinomonadaceae bacterium | reverse complement strand
CGGGTTTCGTATTTTTTCGTCGGTTCACGGCAAAGAGATCGACCCGAAACGTTTTGACGAGCAATATTCGCTGATCGAGCCTGAACTTCACTCCGCCGATGACGGAGCACAATACTATCTGCTGCCGCCGCATCATTATGGCCTCGGCGTGACGGTCGAGACGTTCAAAATGCCTCGCAATGTGACCGGAGTCGCGCTCGGCAAATCTACTTATGCGCGCGCCGGTTTATTGGTAAACACAACGCCGCTCGAAGCTGGCTGGACCGGCCGCCTGGTTGTCGAGATCGCAAATCTTGCGAACCTACCGCTGCGTGTCTATGTCAACGAGGGCATCGGGCAGATCTTATTCTTCGAATCAGAAGAGGACTGCGGCGTCTCTTATGAAGATCGCGGCGGAAAATATCAGGGGCAAACGGGACTGACGTTTGCGAAACTATAGATGCTAAAGATCGACAATTACATCGGCGGGGAACTTGTTCAACCATCTTCAAACGGCTATCTGGAGAATTACGACCCGTCAACCGGACAGGTCTATTCGCAAATTTCGGATTCGGACGAGCGTGATGTGCAGATGGCCGTCGATGCCGCAAAGGCAGCGTTTCCGGCGTGGTCGAATATGTCTGCCGAAGCGAGGCACGACATTTTGATGCGGCTTGTCGCTTTGATCGAGCGTGATCTGGAATCGCTGGCATTAGCCGAGTCTATAGATCAGGGCAAGCCTGTTTCGCTGGCAAGGACAGTCGATATTCCGAGAGCGGCTGCGAATTTCAAATTTTACGCAACAGCGGCGATGCACACCGCTAACGAATCGCACGATTCGTACGCTATCGGTGCGCTCAATTACACGCTGCGGCAGCCGTTGGGCGTTGTCGGCTGCATTTCGCCGTGGAATCTGCCGCTCTATCTTTTTACATGGAAGATCGCGCCGGCGATCGCGGCCGGCTGCCCCGTTGTCGCGAAACCATCGGAAGTCACACCAATGACGGCGTACCTGCTTTCAAAACTCTGCATCGAAGCCGGATTGCCGCCGGGCGTTTTGAATATCGTTCACGGCACGGGGCCGAAAGTCGGCTCGGCAATTGTCGCCCATAAAGATGTAAAAGCCGTCTCGTTCACTGGCGGCACAAAAACTGGTGAAGAAATTGCCCGCGTTGCGGCGCCGATGTTCAAAAAACTTTCGCTTGAGCTTGGCGGTAAAAATCCAAACATAATTTTCGCCGATTGTAACTACGAAGAAATGATGGCGACCACCATCCGCTCGTCATTCTCGAATCAGGGAGAGATCTGTTTGTGCGGCTCGCGTATTTTTGTCGAGCGGCCGATGTATGAGCAGTTTAAAGGAGACTTTCTTTCGAGAGTGTCATCGCTAAAAGTGGGAGATCCGCTTGACGCAGATACGAACATCGGAGCAATCGTTTCAAAACTCCATTTTGAAAAGATAATGTCGTATATCGACCTTGCACAAAAAGAAGGCGGCACCGTTTTGGCGGGTGGAAAGCAGGCAATTCTGGATGGCCGATGCGCCGACGGCTGGTTTATCGAGCCGACGGTTGTCGAAGGGCTGCCTTTCGATTGTCGCACTAATCAGGAAGAAGTATTCGGCCCGTTTGTCACGCTGATGCCCTTCGATACGGAAGAGGAGGTTCTTGGCTACGCGAACTCCGTACGCTATGGTTTATCTTCAAGCGTTTGGACAGAAAATCTTTCTCGTGCTCACCGTATGGCTGCAAAAATTGAGTCCGGTTTCGTATGGGTCAATAGCTGGATGCTCCGCGACCTGCGGACGTTGTTTGGCGGATATAAAGACAGCGGCATCGGCCGCGAAGGCGGCTTTGAAACGCTGCGATTTTTTACGGAAGAAAAGAATGTTTGCGTGAAGTTCTGACACGTTGATGATATTTTTATGAAAAGTTTATTCACATTGTTTATTGCACTGTTGTTATCTGGAACGATTTCAGCGCAGCAAAAACCGCCGACTGAAACGGCGATGTCCCGGTTTCTGCGCTACGTCAAGATCGACACGCAATCGGCCGAGGAAGCGGGGAAATTTCCGAGCACTGAAAAGCAGCTTGTACTCGCCCGATTGCTGGAAAAAGAATTGAAAGACCTCGGCGTTCAGAACGTCCGCATCAGCGAACAGGGCATTGTTTACGGAATGGTTCCGGGAAATCTGCCTGACAATTCAAAGGTGCCGACCGTCGGATTTATCGCGCATATGGACACGTCTCCCGCCGTTTCGGGAGCGAATGTGAATGCGATAATTCATAAAAATTACCAGGGCGGCGACATCGTTCTGCCAAATGACAAGACCCAGGTGATCACCGTTGCGCAAAATCCCGATCTCAAAAATCTGATCGGCGACGACATTATCACGGCGGACGGCACGACGCTGCTTGGCTCGGATGACAAAGCGGGCTGCGCCGAGATACTGACCATGATCGACATTCTCAAACAGAATCCGTCCATCAAGCACGGAAATATCGCGGTCGCGTTTACGCCAGACGAAGAGGT
>JBKJJR010000138.1:0-6535 GCA_046597835.1 Pyrinomonadaceae bacterium | reverse complement strand
GCAGGGGCGCCGATCGCTGCAAGCGAAGCCGGCCCATTAACGTCAAGGCTGCCGACCGTTGCATTGCCGCCAATATTGAGGCTGGCCATAGGTTGAACGCCGTCTTTGCCGTTTCCCCGAGCCACTGCGGCATTCTGAATGTAATTATCGCTCCCGGTAGGAATAGTTATTGTAGGAAGCACACCCGTGATCTGCGCTCCGTCAATGCTTAGAATTTGTCCGCTGGTGACGCAACTGACGCAGTTCGCCGAGAGGCCATCTGCCGTCACGGCAGTTTTTGATTGAATGGAATAAGGCGTGGACTTTATGGTTTGGCGCGGGCCGAGGATCGTGAATGGATCTGTATTGCCCGCAGGGCGCACCCCGATCTCTACAAATCGCGCCGAACCGTCAAAGGCTGCTGCCCCAAAATCAAGCGTGGTCGTAAAAACTCCGTTGACAACAGCGACACTCGGGTCAGTAAAGGTCGTTCCGACCTGGGAGCCGCCTTTTACCGAGTCATACACCTGAAACTGCATCTCATAGGTGCCCGATGCCGGACTTCCGCTCGTGTTCAAACGTCCCTGAAATGTGAACGCCGTCGTCTGCGCCGCGATCGACGAGGCGGTCATCAGGATGGCGGTTACCATCAATAGAAATCGACGCATACTAAAAATTTTGTTTCTCACTCTTTTTCTCCTGATTCTATGAGGTGTTTTCGCCGCTCCTATATTCGGATAGGCAAAATTACCGGTTGTATTGTAAGGACACACAACGAGTCTCGCAGGTAGAAGACCCCCGCATAACTACACATTTGGGTAGGGATGGAAAACTTGCGAATTTCACATTAAGGATTAAGAATGATGAAATCTTGCCTAATTCCTAATCTAAAATTCGTAAGTCGTAATTGATTACGCCAGGTTTTCGCGGAGGGCTTTGGCGACGGCTTCGGTTTTCGAGTGAACCTGGAGTTTTTCGTAAATATTTTTAAGGTGAAATGAGACTGTGTGAAACGAAATATTCATTTCGCGCGCGGCGGTTTTTTTATGATGTCCTTCGATCAGTAGTTTTAGTAGGGTAAGTTCCTGCGGCGTTAAACGATAATCAGCTTGTTCCGGCGGCCGGAAGGTCCGAAAAAGATCGACGACGCGGGCGGCGATCGGCGGCGACATTGGTGATCCCCCGTCAACCGCCTCTTTTAACGCTTCGAGCAATCTTGCGGGCGGCGTGTTTTTTAACAAATAACCATTCGCGCCGTTGCATAAGGCGTTAAATATCTCAGTGTCGTTGTCATAGATCGTGAGAGCAATGATCGGCACATTCGGAAAAATCTCACGCAATCGGGCTATGCCCTCAATGCCGCTCATTCCAGGAAGCCCCAGATCGGTCAGGATCGCGTCGGGTTTTTCGTTTTCGATACGCGCCAATGCGGTTTCCATCATTCCGTAACTTGCCACGCACTCGAACCCGGCTGTACCGTTTATGAGCGCCGTCAGACCTTCGCGTATATCACGCAGATCCTCGATGAGGATTACGCGCAACGTCGTTTTAGTGTTCGTTAGTTCGGCGGTTGCAATCACGTTATCTTAAATTTACAGATTAAAATTCGCCGTGTCGCCTACACTGATGAGTAGGTAAAAGTTCTGAGTCTCCGGGCTCATCTACCCGCCCCACCTAAATGCGGGACTCAAAATTCTTTTTCGGTAGAGACATTTCAAACTCTATGTCTGTTCCGCCACCTTTCCGCGAATCAATTCTTAATTTTCCGCCTAGGGCATTTGCACGTCGTGTCATGCTTCGCAGGCCCTGCCCGTCACTTTCGGGCTTGCCGTCAAAACCTGCTCCGTTGTCCTTTATCCGCAAACTCAACATTGAATTTTTACAACTAAAATCTATTTCTACTTTTGTGCAGGCGGAATGCTTTACCGCGTTGTTAGCGGCTTCTTTGAATATCAATAGCAGATCGCGCCGGACGCCAACGCTCAATTTCAATTCATTGTCCGGCGAAGGCGCATGAAAATCAAGTTCAATGTCCCGATACGAAAAAACTTCTTCAGCATGCTGACGCATTCGCCGCGTCAGGTCCAAGAGGCTGTCATGATCGGGACTGATCGCCCAGACGATGTCGTTCATCGACGCAACGGATTCACGAGCAATGTCCGCTATCGAGGGCAGCAAATTTCGCTGTCCATTCCCAACTCCGGCCTGCGTCTGTTGATTGGCGACCTCACTTAAAAGCGCGATGCGCGTTAGGTTGGCTCCGATGTCGTCGTGCAGATCGGTGGCGATCCTCGTTCGAATTCGCTCCATTTCCAACAGCCGCGTCAGCCGATAACGATAAAAAACATAGATCAGGAAACCAGTTAATGCAAAAAGACCGGCTATAAACCACCAACGCTGCCAAACCGGCGATGCAATGCGAAATGCGAGCGTCGCACCCTGACTATAGAGACGGTCGCCGGTTTGAGCCCGAACCTCAAACTGATAATCTCCGGAATCGAGATTTGCAAAGTTAACCGTTCTCTCCGCAGTCGGAATCCAATCCGACTCGCCAAAACGATATTCGTATCGAAGTTTTTCACCCAAACTCGCCCCTAAACCAACAAAATCGACCGTCACCTGCCGCTGGTCAGATGTAAGTGCGAGCGAGGGAACCACGCTCTCGCCTAAGATCGAGATCGGCTGCGGCTCGCCGCCAACGCGCAGGCCGGTTATCAGGACGTTAGGCGGTTTACGCTGCCTTGCCGGTTCGGGAGTGAAACGGGCCACTCCATCCGTCGTTCCGAACCACAGTACCTTATTCCGGTCGCGGAAACTATATTGCGGAAAGCTATTGGGTAGGCCGTCAGCCGTCGTAAAATTTTCAATTTGGCCGGTTTCGGTATTCAATCGATCCAGCCCACGTCCTGTACAAACGTAAATTCGCGCAAATTCATCTTCCGTCACACATGTCGCACCGGGAGTCGAAAGCCCTTCGGTCGTTGTGTAGCGGACGAAATTCAATTGTTTCGCCTCGACATCGTCTAGGCGCAATAATCCCGCTGAGCCGCTGGCGAACCACAGGTGTCCTTTGCTGTCGACAAATATATCCGGTATCAGGCCGCCCGGAACTCCGTCTGACTTGCCGAAGATCGTGAATTGCCCGTCACGGTATCGGATCAGCGTCGTCTCGGTTTCGTTGCCGCTGGTGCTTATCCAGATATTTCCCGCTTTATCTTCAACAAAAGCCCATGCGAGCCGGTCTTTGGTAAAATCCAGTTCCCGCGAGTGATCTACCCAAATTTCCTTTGTCCTCTCCCACTGCCACAAACCATTTCCGCTCTCGCCGGTTGTGGCTATCCAAAAATCGCCTCGGGAATCTTCATAAAGCCGAAAGATCTGATCTGTAATGGGGCCGGCCCTCTCGGGCGTGATGTTTTCCAGATCCTTAAACTGCGCGGGCCGTGGAAATTTGTAGAGTCCCTCGGCGGTCGGAAACCACCAGTCGCCCGAGCGGTCCTGCCAAACCGTTTGCCGGGTTCCCCAGCCGAAATATCCCACGCTTGCAGGAAAATTTGGTTTGACGTGTTCAAAAGACTCGCCGCTAAACCGGCTCACGGTGCGGTTGTCGCCTTGGTCAAAGCTCGCGAACAACTCACCCTCAGTATTCTCAAAGATCGAATTTACAAAAGCCGAGTCGACACCATCCGCGTCGGTATAGGTCGTAAAACCATAGCGCGCCAGTTTTTTAGCACCGCACCGCGTGCCGGTCCAGAGATTGCCATCCTTGTCCTCGGTCAAACTCCAAACATTAGTATCGCAAATATCATTTTTCGCGGTATAAGTTTTACAAACTGATTTCTCGCCCGAATCGCCGTAGCCGCCCTGCCAGCGGCACAACCCGCGAATGGTCCCTACCCAAAGCTGCCCTTCCCGCGTCTGATACAAAGCCTGGATCCAGTCGGCGGGCAAACCGTCTTTGACTGTAAAGGCCCGCTCCACGATTTTCCTATCCTTTTCAGGTTTGGTGACGAGCAAACACAAACCCGCAGCGATTCCCGCGCGCATTCCAACCCAAATTCGCCCATTCGCGTCTTCGAGCAAAGAGTCAATATTCATCCCGGGCAAACCGTGCACCAAGGTGTATTGCTCAACGTTTCCATCTGGTAAGAGCCGCAGCAATCCATTTGCCCACGTCCCGACCCACAACACGCCGCTCCGATCTTTGATGATCGCTGTAATTTCCAGCATCTCAGTCAAACGATTTCCTAAATTTACCACCTCGAGAGCGGCCTTCCCATCCGTTTCGGCCAAACGATAAAGGCCATCGCTCGTCCCGGCGAGAATTTGCCCGTCCGTATCTTCAAACAAATTAAGGATCTGTCGGGCCTTTGGATTGTCAGGCACGTAAACGCTAAACAGCGGATTTTCGGCGTTATTCCTAAGGCCTTTAGGATTAAGTTTCGCAAGGCCGCCGTTGGTTGCGATCCAGATAGCACCGGTGCGTGTCTCTAAAAGATCATTGACGTATCGGTCTGGCAAACCATCGTCGCTCGAAAAATTAGTGAATGCGTAACCGTCAAAACGCGACAGCCCGCCCGGAGTGCAGAACCACAAAAACCCCTGCGAATCCTGCCTTATCTTATAAACGTAATCACGCAGTAAACCGTCTGCAACCGTGTAGGTTTTCACCGGCAAATGTTCGGCGCAGACCGTCGAACCCAAAAATACAACCAGCAAAACAATGGGGAGCAACACCTCTAATGAGCCAATGCCGGACAGCATCCGTGGGCGGCGAAGCCCCGCGGCCCAAAGCATATTGACCATAAAAATATCCCGACGGTTTTGCATGAAGGCGAAAAAAAGGGGCTGCCGTTTCCGACAGCCCCTTGATCCTATCACAGGCGGTTATTGGCCTGCGACCATGTCGGCTGTCACTGATTGGCCGGTGACGCTGACGGTGAGTGGCGCGAACGAGTGATTTCCCGCCTCGACGCTTACCGTATAAGTCTGACCCACCTGCAGAGCACCAAACCGGTAAACACCGGCTCCGTTCGATAGAATGGAGCGGCTCTGGCCGTTTGTATCTGTCAAAGTGACGCGTGTGTTCGCCAGGCCGGTGCCGAACGCCGTCACCAGACGGCCGTTCAGTTCAGCCTGATTAGGGGCCGCAGCCGAAAGCTCGACCTGCCCGTCGGTTGCAACGACGATCGGGTCGCCCTCGTTGAACACAAAGCGGTCAAACGTGAGCGGCGATACCGAACCCGGAGCACCGACGGCGGTGAATCTCAGATTGAGCATCACGCCGCTGGCATCCAAAGGCGTCGGGCCGTAAACCACAACACGCAGCAGTCCGGGTGTTTCGGCGTTTGCCACCACACTCAGGCCACGGCTGACGGTGCCTGCGATCTCGACCGGATCGGCCTGCGGCTGCAGGACCGAAGCGTCGTATCTCAAGTCGAACTCATAAGAGATAATTCCCTTATTCGCCGCGCCTGTAACGCTCACCGGCACTATCACTTCGTAATCCGCCGGCGTCACCATTCTCGGAGCAGCGACCGCCGCACTCCTTACCGGCCCGTCCGCACGAGCAGGCCGCAGGCTGCCGGCAGTGTAGTTGCCCGAAACCTCACCCATCAACAGGGCACTGTAATCGTCGCCCGCGATGCTGCCGGTGACTGAGCTGTAGAACCTGCTCGTCGGGCTGAATATCCACGATCCGGTGCTGCCGGTCGGTGAACCGAGGGCCGCCACATAACGTGCGATCAGAGCCGCGTCGAACGATGACACGCCGCCCGTGCCGCTGACGTCAGCGACAGTCAACTGTGCAGCCGAGAAACTCAAGTTACCCGTCACATACTGCGAGATCCTGCCCGCGTCGAACGAACCGATCGAACTGGTCTGTCCCGTCTTCGAAGGCGTGACCGTGTATGATCCCGCACCGAATCCGGTCAGCACATACGTGCCCGGCAGTCCCGTCGTGTCAGACACCGCAGGCGAGCCCGCCGCACTGATAAGCACGTTCGGCACAAACCTCGGAGCCGCAGGCGACCCGATCACGTTGCCATAGGTCACGGTACCCGTTATCTCATACATAGGCGTCGGAGTATTCGTAGCCGTATTAGTAGCCGTCGCCGTCGCCGTGTTAGTCGGCGTAAACGTTTCCGTAGCCGTCGGAGTCGGAGTAAATGTCTCCGTAGCCGTCGCAGTAGGCGTCGCCGTGTTCGTAGGCGTCGGCGTATCCGTCGGCGTCGAAGTCGATGTCTCGCTCGGCGTTCCCGTCGGCGTATCCGTCGCCGTATTCGAAGGCGTAGGCGTCGAAGTCTCAGTCGGCGTTGCCGTATTCGTCGCCGTGTTAGTCGGCGTAAACGTCTCCGTCGCTGTCGGCGTCGGCGTATCCGTCGAAGTGTTCGACGGTGTAGGCGTATTCGTTGCCGTCTCCGTCGGCGTAAATGTTTCCGTTGCCGTAGGCGTCGGAGTATCCGTCGAAGTACTCGACGGCGTAGGCGTATTCGTTGCCGTATTTGTCGGTGTGAACGTCTCCGTAGCCGTCGGCGTCGGAGTGTTTGTATTCGTT
>JBKJJR010000049.1:0-2830 GCA_046597835.1 Pyrinomonadaceae bacterium | reverse complement strand
GAACGGCGTGAAATCAGGCTTGGGTTTTGCGAGTTCGGTTTTGAAAAATTGCAGATATTCGATCCCGCCGCGAAAGGATCTGAAGCTAAGCAGGATCAAAACAGCGGCGAAAAAGTAGAAGACGAAGATCATTAATTTTTGAGCTTTTCCAACAGCGGTGAGAGATATTCGAGTGTTTTGGTTACAGCTCCTCGATTATGACTCATTGTTTTTACGGCATTGGCACTTAACGCTGCCCTCCTTTCGGTATTTGATAAAAGTTCTTTACAGGCATCGGCCAGCTTTGGCACGATTTCTTTTTCGGCAATGCGTGGCAGTTGAATAAGAGCGGCCTTGTCCAAAAACTCTTTTACGGCTGCGTCAAAATTGACGGTGTATGGCCCGGTGATTATCGCTCGGCCTACCGCCGCCGGTTCAAAGATGCTCTGACCGCCGTGCGGTATGAGGCTGCCGCCGACAAAAACGATCGAAGCCAAGGGATATGCGGCGCGAAGCTCGCCTATGCTGTCGAGTAGAATGACCTCTGCCGTTACGTCCCCGGAAGATTCGGGTTCTGACCGGCGGGCGCATGAAAATCCCGCTTCGTTAATAATTCCCGCAACCTCGTTGAACCGTTCCGGATGGCGCGGTGCGATCATGAGCCGCGGCAAATTCTCGCTTGAAGTGTCCCTGACTTCTTTGAGCGCTTCGAGTAGCCACGACTCTTCGGGAGCATGTGTACTTGCCGCAATTATTAACCGAGTATTTGCCGTGATGCCAAATCTCTGGCGCAGTTCGTCGGTAAAAGCAGTCTCGTTCGCATCCAGATCGTGGTCGAATTTGAGATTCCCCGTAACGCGGACCTTATTTGCATGAATGCCGAGCGACATTAACCTCGTCGCGTCTGCGTTTTCCTGCATCAATGCCAGATCGAGATAACCGATGACGTGCTTGATGAAATGTTTTATTCTGGCGTAACGGTCGAGCGATCGCCCGGAAAGCCGTCCGTTTACGATCGCCAGGCGAGCGCCTGTGTGATATGACTCGCGGATAAAGTTGAACCAGATCTCGGTCTCCATCAAAAGGATGATCGACGGCCGTATATGCCTTAAAGAGCGACGAACCGTTGACATCCAATCAAAAGGGAAATAGAAAACAAGATCGGCAATGTCTGCAAAGGCGGTTTGGGCGAGGTTTTGTCCGGCCCGGGTCGTCGTTGAAATAACAAGTGAGAGATCAGGATAATTTGCTTTGATCTTTAACGCCAGCGGCCTGGCCGCATTTGTTTCACCGACCGAAACGCAATGGAGCCAAATGACCTTTTTCCCATCGGAGTTGAATTTTGGCAGAAAACCGAGTCGCTGCTTAAACCCAGCGGCGTATTTTCCATTAAATACTGCATCGAAGAGAAATCGCGGCAGTAGCACGATGAAGGCGAGAGTGTAAACGATGCTGTAGAGAAAAAACATCTGGACAAGTCTAGAAAGTCTCGGAAGTGTAGGAAGTCTAGGAAGTCAATGCTGTTTCTACGGACTTCCCAGACTGTCTAGACTTCCTAGACTTATTTGACCCTTTCCATATACCGAGCTTCCGTCGGATTCACCTTGATGCGTTCGCCCTCGACGATGAAGGGCGGGACGGATAGGGTTACACCGTTTTCGAGCGTGGCAGGTTTGTTTGAGTTTGAGGCTGTCGCACCCTTCATCGGCGGATCGGTTCGCGTCACTGTCAGTTCCATAGTGGCGGGCAGAGCGACTCCGATCGGTGTGCCATTGTAAAACTCGACCTCGATATTCAAATTGGGCATCAGCCACTGGGCCGCATCGCCGAGTTCGTCCTCGGTCAGCGAAACCTGTTCGTAGTTTTCCGAATTCATGAAATGGTGGTGTGAGCCGTCCGAATAAAGATAATCCATCTTATGCTGTTCGAGTGTGATCTTTTCCAGGGTGTCGTTCGAGCGAAATCGAAATTCAAACGAGTTTCCCGTCAACAGGTTCCGCAATCGAGCTTGTACCATAGCACG
This sequence comes from Pyrinomonadaceae bacterium, assembly GCA_046597835.1. Lineage (GTDB taxonomy): Bacteria > Acidobacteriota > Blastocatellia > Pyrinomonadales > Pyrinomonadaceae > OLB17. The sequence goes on along the minus strand of JBKJJR010000049.1, from coordinate 828 downwards.
CAGATTGCCCGGCGTATGGTGGTGAAATTCCATCACACGAACGGGCGAACCTTCGTGCACAAAAACCATTCCTTTTCTTATATCGTTTGCTGAAATTGCCATAATAACTGTAAATACTCCTATCTGCCCGAAGCTTTGCCTCCAGAGCAAAGGAGTAATTTTAATTTCTTGAGTAGTGTTTTGTCGAGCGACGTTTTTTCACATTTTCACTTTTTAAAAGGCAGCGGCGGCGGTTCGTCGCCTTCTTTTGGATATTCGCGGTTGATCGATCCGTAGATCATAATGATCTTATCGATCCAATCTTTGGCCTCAACATTCGACGGATCATGTTTTACTGCCCGGCGATAATCACCTAATGCAGAGGCATATTGTCTCGCCTCGGTCAGGGCCTCGGCACGCTTGAAATATGCTACCGCTACGGCTTTTTTTGCCACACTGTCAGACGGCCTTTTAGCGAGGGCGACCTCGGCCGAGGCGATCGCCGTATCAAACTCCTTGGTGTCGATCGGGTCGCCGCTTTGTGTCCATTTCGATTTCTCGCCCGTGGCTGCCTCGTTTTTTGGCGTTTGATTTTCCAGCGAATGCGCGATCGCAGTTTGAGGTTTTTCTTTGCTTGTCGTTGCGTCCACAGTCTTTGTATCGTGGGGTACGGGCTTTCCCGCATTGTCGCAGGCAAATGAGGCCAGTAAAAAAAGCGTTACTATAATAAACTTCATTTTTATTTATTTCTTGTCGATATAAGGCCTGGCCTGAACGATGTAAATTCGTCTATTCATTATACCCCATTCTATATCCTGCTCACGTTTGCCGAAAACGTTTCGGATACTG
>JBKJJR010000311.1:0-4305 GCA_046597835.1 Pyrinomonadaceae bacterium | reverse complement strand
TTGCGCGTTTCTCTTTGCCAATTCGCTGGGCGGCGAATTTGTCTATGACGATACGCGGCAGATCGTTCGCAATACGCTTATTCAGGACCACTCGCTGATCTGGAAGGCTCTGACCTCGGACGTCTGGGCCTTTAAGGGCGACGGCACACAGGCAGCGAGCAATTACTGGCGGCCAACTTTCACACTTTGGAACATTATCAATTTCCGTCTTTTCGGGATGAATCCGCTTGGCTGGCATGTGGCAAATCTCATTCTGCACAGCGGAGTTTGTCTGATGGCTTATGCCCTGCTCAGGCGTTGGGCGTTTTCGGCTGTGGCGGCATTTACGATCACGCTTATCTTCGCCGTGCATCCCGTTCATGTTGAATCTATCTCGTGGATCGCGGGCTCGCCGGACCTACTTTTTTCGCTGGCGTTTCTCGGCTCTCTGTGGTTTGCGACGAGCTATCGGGAATCCCGCTCGAACAACCACTTGATGTTGACCGCGTTGCTCTATGTAATTGCTCTCGGTTCAAAAGAGATCGGCATAGTATGTCTGCCGATCTATTATCTTGTGCTGACCGAGAAGCCGGCGGAAGAGAAAAAGAAGAAAGCCGCTGACAATAATACTCCGTTGCTTGCACTCGCTGCGATCGCTATCGCGTATTTTCTCATCCGGTGGGCGGTGCTCGGCGCCGTTTCGCGGCCGCCTGACGATGCGGTCGCATTTGGCGATGCCGTTATGAGCATTCCGGCGATGTTTGCTTTTTATCTGCAACAGATATTTGCACCGCTTTCGATTGCGGTAAATTATCCGATGACGCCTGTCACGCAGATCGGCGCGACGAATTTTATTATTCCGCTTGCAGTTTCTGTCGCTGCTGTCGTAGGCATTATATATCTTGCAAAAACCTCGCCTAAAACCCGCCTCGCATCGGCAATCTTTTTGCTCCCATTGATACCGGCGATGAACGCGACGGCGTTTATCTCGGAACAGATAGTCCACGACCGCTACCTTTATCTGCCGCTGCTCGGCGCATTAATGCTGCTGGTGCCACTGGCGGCCAAAGTTGTAAATGAACGCTACATCCTGATCGCCGGCTGCGTAATTGCGGCCGCGCTTGCATTTCAAACCTTCCGGTATAACACGGCGTGGGCAAACAACCTGACGCTTTGGACGTGGACATCTGCCATTGACGATTCGTCGTTCACCTCGATGCAGTTGGGAAATGCTCTGGCCGAAGACGGGCGGAATGATGAATCGATCGGGGCATATACAGCCGCGATCAAAAAGAAGCCTTCCCTTCGGGGATATTTAGGGCGGGCACGAAACTACAATGCGGCTAAACAATACGCATACGCCGAAAAAGATCTGTTGGCGGCACTCGCGATGCCGAAGGAGCAACAGGAATTATATGCGCTGTATCAAACTTACGAATCTCTCGGCATCGCATACATAGAGCAGAAAAAATTTGGTATCGCCGTCAAGAATTTTACCGACGCGCGCGATGATCTGCCAATTTACAAAGCAGCCTTGACCGAAAAACTGGCCGTCGTCTTATATCAGGCCGGACAAAAGGCTGACGCACTACACGAACTCGAAAGCGTGCGCGATCAGGCCCAACGTGAACTGCTGCCGGAGTCCAAGAACGTATTCCTCCGGCTTGGGATGCTGTACAGCGAGTTTGGACGGAAAGAAGATGCTAGATCCGCCCTTAACGAATATTTGCGATCAACCGCGGCGATCAACGACAAGAATACGCTCGCCAGCCGCAGCCAGGCTGCTAAATTACTGGAAACTTTGAAGTAGTTGCGAAAAACACGTCGAAAATTGGGGAAAAAGTAAATGGATACAGACAAGCTCAATGAGCGCATCTATTCAATAGATTTCCTGCGCGGTGTGGTGATGATGATCATGCTGCTTGATCACACGCGTGATTTTGTTCATACCGGAGGATTTGATCCGACTGACCTTTCGAAAACAAATGTAGCTCTTTTTTTCACCCGGTGGATCACCCACTATTGCGCGCCGACGTTTGTTTTCCTGTCCGGGGTCAGCATTTATCTTCAGAAACAAAACGGGAAGAGTAATAGCGAACTCGCTAAATTTTTATTGACGCGTGGGCTTTGGCTTGTTTTTCTTGAGTTCACTATCGTTCGATTTAGCTTTGCTTTCAATTTAGACTACAGCTTTTTTGGCGTGGGACAGGTGATCTGGGCCATCGGTATGTCGATGATCGTGATGGCCGCTCTGGTCTTTTGGCCGACCAGGACCGTCGGCGCCATAGGAGTCGCCATAATCTTGTTTCATAATTTGCTTGACGGCATTCAGGTGCCGCAGGAGATCGCGTTCGATGGAACGGCGAGTCTTTCACAAGTACTTTGGATCATCCTCCACCAGCCGGGAAGTGTGAAACTTTTTGGCGGCGCGTCTAACGTATTCTTCTTGTACCCGCTCCTGCCCTGGATCGGCGTGATGGCAGCCGGATTTGCATTCGGCACGATCTATTCCTGGGATGCCGAACGGAGACGAAAATGGCTACTGGCATTGGGCGGCGCGGCCACCATTTTATTTATCGTTCTCCGACTAATTAATATTTATGGAGATCCCGCGCCGTGGACGGTGCAAGATTCACCTGGGTTTACCATTCTCTCGCTTCTGAATACTACAAAATATCCGCCGTCGCTATTGTTTCTTCTTATGACATTGGGTCCATCAATGCTCGTACTCGCTGTGGCCGATGGTTTTGATGGTAAGGCTTTGTGGCAGCGCATCGCGATCACGTTTGGGCGCGTTCCGCTATTTTACTATCTGCAGCAGTTTTTTGTCGCACACTGCATGGGCATTCTTCTTAGCATTCTGGCCGGGAAAGACATTAGTTATTTTTTCTCGGAAAATGCGGCTCCTCCACCGGATCACGGCTTTTCGCTTGGAGTGACATACGCAGCATGGATCGCCGGGCTCATCATTTTATACCCGGGCTGCGCATGGTACAGCAGCTACAAACGGCGGCACAAACATTGGCTGTTGAGTTATCTATAAACTACTCCATCTCGCTCTCGTCGATGTCAAAATTCGCATAAACCTTTTGCACGTCGTCGTTGTCGTCTATTGCTTCGTATAGTTTGAGCATGGAGTGAGCGTCGCCGCCTTCGAGGCGGATGTAGTTTTGCGGGATCATCGAGATCTCGGCGGCCTGGGGTTCGATGCCGGCAGTTTTCAGGGCATCGGCAACTGCTTCAAAATTATCGGGCGAAGAAAATATCTCGAAAACATCGCCTTCGTCCTGCATGTCGTCGGCACCGGCCTCGATGGCGATCTCAAAAAGCTCGTCCTCGGATTTTGCAGCCTTATCGACGACAAAATAGCCTTTCTTATCAAACATCCACGCAACCGAGCCGGCCTCGCCTAGATTGCCGCCATTCTTTGAAAAAATATGGCGAAGCTCAGCGACCGTCCGGTTGCGATTGTCGGTCATTGTTTCGACCAGCACAGCGACGCCGCCGATGCCGTAGCCTTCGTATGTGATCTCGTCATAGGCCGCGCCCTCGAGCTCGCCGCTCCCGCGTTTAATCGCGCGGTCGATGGTGTCGTTGGGCATATTTGCCCCTTTGGCGTCCGACACTGCCTTGCGAAGCCGTGCGTTCGAATCAAGGTCGCCGGTGCCGCCGGTGCGTGCGGCGACCGTGATCTCTTTGATCATTTTGGTAAAGATCTTGCCGCGTTTGGCATCCGTCGCGCCTTTCTTATGCTTGATTGTGTGCCACTTGGAGTGTCCTGACATTTGATATAAATCTTTGTTTTGTTGAACTAAAATCGAATAGTTGAATATATCACGCCATTTTTTAACGTGCAAAATGCCCGGCTTGATCGGTCCATCGGATCTCCCTGATGTGCGGCTTGTCGCGTAGAACATTTTGGATCAGGTCACAAAGTTCCGTCCGCATGTGTGAGTCCGCCGATCCAAATATTTTCCATCTACGCTCTTTCTCAACTGTGATAAGCCAATCTGCCTGATCTTCGCCAATTGATTCATCCATGATCCCGAACCCGACGACAAATTTCTCGTCTGCGGTTTCGGCAAAAACCGCCCAGCCCCAGTCTTCTTGAAAAGGGTCACTGAATATGAATTCGCCACCACGTGCCGCCTCAACGAACCATGTCGCGAGATCTTCACCAAAACATCTGTCGTTTATAAAGTGCGGCTTTACGTCCTTACTTTCAAAAATATCCGTCGTAAAAGAGATCTGGCTTTTCATTTGATAGATTCCTCAAACCTCGATTGTGACAGGTTTGCGATCTTTATTCTCTTGCTCTTTGAAGTT
>JBKJJR010000026.1:0-6165 GCA_046597835.1 Pyrinomonadaceae bacterium | reverse complement strand
CAGATCACCGGACGTTTCAGCAAAACCTCTGCTGAGGATCTAGCTTTAACGCTTAAATCCGGCGCTCTGCCGGCATCAATCGAATATCAGGAAGAGCGAACCGTAGGGCCGAGCCTCGGTGCAGACTCCATCAGGGCGGGCGTCACCGCGTCAATAGGTGGGCTTGTTTTGGTGGTTTTGTTCATGCTGTTTTATTATCGCGGTTCGGGGATCAATGCTGTTGTCGCATTGATGCTCAACATGATCCTGACAGTTGGAGCGCTTATAATGTTCGGCTCGACATTGACGCTACCCGGGATCGCGGGATTGATCCTCGGCATCGGCATGGCAGTCGATTCAAACGTGCTGATCTTTGAGCGTATCCGCGAGGAACTTAGGTTGGGCGACACCGTGGCTGAAGCAATTGGGAAGGGTTTTGACCGCGCGTTTGTGACCATCATCGACACGCACATAACAACCATCATTTCGTCGGTCATACTTTATATGACAGGTTCGGGGCCGATCAAGGGCTTTGCCGTTACGCTGATACTCGGATTGCTGATCAATCTTTTTACAGCCGTTTTCGTATCGCGGACAATATTTAATTGGGAACTGAGCCTCAAACCCGACATGCAGAAACTTAGTATTTAAGAGTTGAGAGTAATGAGTGGAGAGTAGAGAGTGAAGACTCTCTGAATCTCGCCACATACTACTCACCACTCGCCATTCGAATAAGATGTTTAATTTGTTTAAGAATATTCACGTTGACTGGCTTGGAAAGCGCAAGATATTTATTGCATTTTCCATCTTTGTCATGCTTATGGGCCTGGTTTCGACCATTGGCCGCCAATACACGCCCGGCGGGACCGAGGCCTTTAATTTGGGCGTCGATTTCAAAGGCGGAACGGTCGTGGTTGCAAAATTCAAAGGCGAAAGGCCGAGCGACGATGCAATTCGAGAGGCGCTAAATAACGCACAGGTGCCCGATCCACAGATTCAGGCGTCGACCGATAAGCCCGACGAAGTTTTGATCAAGATCCCTCTGGTTGAGAGTACGGAAACCGCTTCGGCAGGTACGGAAGGCGGACAGATTCTTGCCGCTCAGGTGTTAGCCGGGCGAAATACGGTTAAATCCGCGCTCGATACTTTTGGTAAGGAAGCCGAGGGCGAGGCAACGCTGGACTCGTCGGAAGATGCGGTTTATAAGATAATCGGAACTGATTCGGTGGGTGAAGTCGCTGGTGCGAAGTTGCGGACCCAGGCTATTACTGCCACGCTGTTTGGCTTGATCGGTATTTTGCTTTTCATCGCGTTTCGTTATGACTGGACGTATGCGGCAGGTGCCGTGATCGCGGTGTTTCACGATGTGCTGATGGTACTAGCATTTTTCTCTTTATTTCAATGGGAGATCAACCTGACCGTCATTGCCGCGATCCTGACCATCGTTGGTTTTTCTGTCAATGATTCCATCGTTATTTTCGACCGCGTTCGCGAAAATCTGATCCTGAATCGCACCGGCACGCTTTTTTCGATCACGAATGAGTCGATCAATCAGACGCTTTCACGAACCATAATCACGGCGGGACTGGTGCTTTTGTCGGTTCTGGCTCTTGTTATATTCGGCGGCGAGGTTCTTAAAAGTTTCTCTTTGGCGTTGCTTGTGGGCATAACACTTGGTACCTTCTCGACGATCGCTATTGCGAGCCCGATAGCTATCTGGTGGCAGAACAAGCTCGGCGAAGCTGAGATCAAGGATGTACTTGCACCTCAGGCCGCGGGCGAAAGGCTGGCATCGTCGTCTCGTCGCACCGTTACACGAAGGCCTGTTACGCGTTAGTTGCGTTCCATGGTTCGTCGGCTGAAAGCGATTTGAAATAAAAGATGTATTCTTGACTTTCGTCAGGCAAACTTTTAGAATTCTTTTCGTTGCTGGTCAATTTATTTTTGCTTTTGTCCGTTTTCGTTTTTTCGGTTGGGACCCGGATAGAGTTTTCGGAACTTTTGCACGTTTGGCTGAGATGCAGTTTTGCACATGGCAAATAACGGAGTCGAATGAAGCAAACTGAGATTTTACATGATTCCGGGTTGATCGACTTTGTTGATTGCGATTACAACTTGGATGTATTGTTCCATCATCAAATGTAGTTGTCGGATCCGTAACCCCTGACCTGAATTGGCACCGGAAAAAGGGAGAAAAGTAAAATGCTTGATCAATTAGTTGAATCGAAAAGCAATTCCAGAGAGAATACGAGGCGCAGTGAATTTCTCGCCGTTGTTTTGATCGTCGTGGTTTCTATCTTGCTTGGGAGTTGGACCTACAGCCTGTTTGCCAAGGATTATGGTATGGGCAGTGACGGACTTAATCTGACTTCGCTGGTTGCTCCCGTTCCGGTGGCTGATGACGAACCCCCGCCAAAGCCTGAGGAAAAACAGCCCGAAAAGCAGCCGGATGTAGACATTCGAAAAGAATTGATCCAAAACATCATGTCGTCGCCGGTCAAGCCGCCACCCGAAATCAACACGGCGAAGAGCCAAATCCAGGCAATGAGACTGAATACGATGACTGCACTAGGGGACAAGAATTCTGATACTGGCGCTCGAGTTGAACAGGGACGGGCCGGCGTGGTTGAGAGTGGGGGTACCGGTGGTCTATCGACCGGAACCGGAACGGCGCCGACGGGCAGCGGTGACGATGACGCTCCTCCTCCGCCTCCCAAGCCAAAACCGAAGACGATTTCTGGTGGTGTGCTTAACGGCAAGGCAACGAGTTTGCCTAAACCGGGTTATCCGCCGGCGGCGAAAGCAATTCGCGCCAGCGGCGCTGTCAGCGTACAGGTATTGATAGACGAAAGCGGCCGGGTGGTTTCCGCAAGCGCAGTTAGCGGCCATCCGCTGCTAAGGGCTGCTGCCGTATCGGCGGCACAAGGAGCGCGTTTTAGCCCGACACTATTGTCAGGCCAACCGGTTAAAGTCTCAGGTGTTATCACTTATAACTTTACCGCGCAGTAAACAGATTTACACTAGGCCTTGCAGTGGTGCTTATGCCTAACTGCATGTACTAGTATATTGCAATTATTTGGATTCTTTTGATTTCTTTGGAGGAAAAATCATGACACTTCTTTTCTTTGAGGCAGGCGGGTTTGGTATTTACGATATCGCAAAGAGCCTCACCATTCCGGGCTGGGCAGTTATTGTCACGCTTCTGATCCAGTCCGTATACCTGATCGCGGTCGGTATTGAACGCTGGCTTACATATAACAAAGCCAAGCAACAATCGCGTCAATACGCACCCAAGGTTGCCCAGGCGCTAAAGAACGGCAACATTGACGAGGCGATCAATATAGGTGACAAGCACAAGGATTCTCACCTCGCGATGGTTGTCTCGAGCGGGCTCAAAGAATTTGCCGCTCACCAGGGCAACTCGGATATTTCGGCTGACGAAATGCAGGCGTCCGAACGGGCACTGGATCGTGCGATTGCCGTTAAAACGGCTGAGCTTAAGCGCGGCCTTGGAGGCTTGGCGACTGTAGGCTCGACGGCTCCGTTTGTGGGACTGTTCGGGACGGTTGTCGGTATTATCGGTGCGTTCCAGGCTCTAAAAAACAATGAAAATGCTGGTATTGGGGCGGTCGGTGGAGCTATTTCTGAAGCTCTGATCGCCACCGCCTTCGGTATTTTGGTAGCTGTGCCGGCCGTTTGGCTGTTCAATTATTTCACCACTAAGGTGACAAGTTTTGGCGTTGAAATGGAAAACTCAGCTTCTGAGCTGGTTGACTATTTTATTAAGCAGCGTGGAAAGCGGCTCGGTGCCTAAGGGTAATGTTTTAGACTTTTCTTTCACTTGGGGAGTATTGCCATGAGCATGAAGATCGGTGGAACCGATGAATTTAACTCCGAGATAAACGTCACGCCGATGGTGGACGTGATGCTGGTGCTGTTGATTATCTTTATGATCGTCACGCCGCTGCTCCAACAGGGCGTTTCCGTAAATCTTCCGCGTGATATGATCAGCCCGGATCCTGACGACGAGATCGCCAAGGACACGTCAGTGGTCGTCGCGATTACAAAGGAAGGTAACTTCAATATTGGCAAGCAGGAGTTTCCGATCGACGCGCTAGGTGATGTTGTAAAACGGCGCATGGAGGGCAAAGTGCCGGAAAAGCGGGTCGTATATATTAAGGCGGACGTGGACGTCGATTACGGCAAGGTGGTTGAGGCGGTTGATACTATCCGCAAGCAGGATATCGACAGGATCGGGCTGGTGGCTGATAAGAAAAAGGGCGTCGAAGCTGCTCCCGCAGCGCCGGCGAAATAGGTAGTGTGCCCGGGTATTATTTGGGCGAGTGATTTACAAGGAAGGTAGAGATTATGGGAATGTCAACGGGCGGAGGCTCGGGAGGAGCAACACCGCAAATAAATGTAACGCCTTTGATCGACGTGCTGTTGGTTTTGCTCATCATTTTTATGGTCATTACGCCACTCAAGCCTAGCCGATTCGAGGCCAAGGTGCCTGCCGAGCCAAAAGATGAGCAGCAACAGATCGTTAAGCCGAATCCTTTGACGCTGGTCGTTGGCATTAATAAGGAAACAAAAGCGATAACGCTCAATAGCGAAGGTTTTGGCGATGTCTCGGACACGCAGCGGCTGACGGATAAGCTTCGCGACGTTTTTAAGAAGCGCGAGGCCGAGGGTGCCTTCCGTGAGGGAACCAACGAAGTTGAAAAAACTCTTTTTATAAAGTCGCCGAAGGCCGTTCGGTACGGTGACGTTGTACGGGTGATCGATGCGGTCAAAACAGCCGGGGCGGAACCCGTCGGTCTGCAGATAGATGATTTAGAATAATTTTGCCGAACAAGGTTGCGGAGCCTTTCGAGATTCAGGTTTCAGCTTCGCACAACTTTGGCAGCGATGGAGTCAAATGATGAAATTCTCTCGTCTAGGGGTTTTTTTATTCATAATAATTGCCGTTTCGATGGGTTCGGGTTGTGGTTTTTACAATCGGATCATCGGTCGAAAAAGTTTAGTTGACGGCTCGAACGCGTATAAGGATCGTAAATTTCCTTTGGCAGAAAAGCTTTTCCGCGATGCAGTTTCCCGCGATCCTAAGGGTGAGACGGAAGAGGGTAGATTTGCACAGTTATTCTTGGCACGTACGCTGCATTCGACGTTCATCGGCGATCGGAAGAGAACCGATATCGCCGAAGAAGCGATAACGCAATATCAAAAGGCATTGCAGCAGAACCCTAAGGATCAAAGCTCCTATAAGGCGATCGCCAGTCTTTACGAAAATCTCCAGAAAAGTGACGAGTGGCTAAAGTGGGTGACGGCGAGAACAACAAATACAAATATTCTGCCTGAGCAGCGAGCTGAAGCATTCACGTCCCTAGCAAACAAGAAAAATACGTGCGCCAACAACATAACGGACACTGAAAAGACTAAAAAGACTGTAACCAAGGACGGAAAACAGACCTTCCAGTTCGTCAAACCCGAAAGTGCCGAGGATTACGAAACTCTCAAGGCGTGTGTCGACGAAGGTACCAAATTGATCGAGCAGGCGATCGCTCTTGAACCTAATGAGGTCAAGAATGCTGCGAGTCTTAATGCCAAAGGAATGTCAGATGCCGAGCTAGCGACCAAACAAGAGCTTTTGAAGGTCTTTGAATCGGCCAGGTCATACCGGGCAAGCCTTATATTCCAGGCAATGCGTCTGGCCGAGATGGATGGCAGGGGAGCTGACCGCGATAAACTTAAGGCAGACGGGGACGCAGCCCGCAAGAGTTTCCTGGAACTAAGCGATGTGGTCAAAAAGATTCAAGCTGAGATCGACGAACGCGATGCGGCAAAAGAAGCCGCGAAAGCCGGCGAAAAGGCGAATAGCTCCGCACCGGCAAGTAAAAAATAGCTAAGATTTTTCTTCTCAGGTTAGGCGATGCTCAATTACAATTGAATTGGGCAGCGCCTTTTTCATTTGGGGATATTCTAATTCACCGCTGCCAGTGTTTCTATGATCAGGATCGAGGATGTAATTTCAACGGTCTCCAGCAACCGGCCCGGTGCCGATGTTGACTTGATACGTCGCGCGTATCTTTTCTCGGCCCTCCATCATCGCGGTCAAACCCGCGCTTCCGGTGAACCATACCTTGTTCATCCGCTAGAGGTTGCCGAGATACTGGCAGAGATGCGCCT
>JBKJJR010000108.1:0-3107 GCA_046597835.1 Pyrinomonadaceae bacterium | reverse complement strand
CTCGATGGTACAAGCGTCGGCGTCGCAGTTTTGGATTCCGGCATTTACGAACAGCACCATATGTTCATGGATGCAAACGGTAACGACCGTGTCGTAAAGACTGTAAATTTCGCGGGTGATCCGTCGAGCGCAAACTTTGACCCCTACGGCCACGGTTCGCATGTAGCGGGTATTCTAGCCGGGAGTACCGGGCGAAGCGGCGAATTTGCAAATTACCGCAATGTAGCTCCGAATGCGAAAATGATAAATGTTCGCGTGCTTGATGAACACGGCACCGGAACGACAGCAGGACTGATACAGGGAATTGATTGGATCCTGGCAAACAGAGCCGCTTACAATATTAAAGTTGCGAACATGAGCCTTGGAACTCCCGCGATCGAATCATACCGGAACGATCCGCTTTGCCGTGCAGCCCGCCGACTCGTTGACGCGGGGATCGTGGTCGTTGCCGCGGCTGGCAACAATGGAAAAAATGCCGCTGGGGAAAAGATGTACGGAGCGATCCACTCGCCCGGCAACGAGCCGTCGGTGATTACAGTGGGGGCGGTCAACACGTTTTCAACCGATGCTCGAAACGACGACGGCGTTGCGACCTTCAGCTCACGGGGTCCTACCCGATCGTTCTCGACAGGAACGGACGGGACAATAAAATATGACCATTTAATGAAGCCGGACCTGATTGCTCCGGGAAACAAGATCGTGTCGGCGATCGGAAAGAATAGCGAGATCCTACGCAATCACCCGGAACTGAAAGTTACCAACTCGGGCGGCGACGACTGCACGTTAATGCAGATGTCAGGAACGTCGATGGCTGCACCAGTTGTCGCCGGAACTGCAGCTTTGCTCCTGCAGGCAAATCCAAAGCTGACGCCAAATATGGTGAAAATGCTTCTTCAATATACCTCGCAGCAGATACGCGGCTACAATGTCCTCGAGCAGGGAGCCGGCGAATTGAATGTCGAGGGAGCGGTAAGAGTCGGAAAACTTGTTCGTCAGGACTTGCCTGCGTCACCCACATGGGGAACTAATCTGCTTACCACGACGACGATCCCAACTCATATGTCGTCCATCGCGGGAACACGGTTCCAATGGGCGGGCGGAATTCTGCCGAGCTTTGGAACAATTAGCGGCACTAACCTGATAATGAAATATCAAGGCATATATGGGCAAGGCATCCTGGTTGGCGATTGCTTGCTGGACGTCGGCGGGATTTTGGTGGGCGACGGGATTTTGGTGGGCGACGGCATACTTGTCGGCGACGGAATTTTGGTCGGCGACGGCGGCCTGCTTGGTGACGGAGCCGCTCCGAACGGTTATCAGACAATTGCCCGCGGAGCCTCGATCGGAGCCTCGAGTATGCTGTTCGACATCGCATCTCAGATGACGAATTATATGTCGTTCGCCGGCGGCATACTAGTCGGCGACGGTATTCTCGTCGGTGACGGTATTCTATTCGGCGATGCCGCAGTGGCAATGAGCGAGGACGTCATTGCAAATGGCGACCCTATCCAATAGGGCAATGAATGAGAAATCTCATCGGGCTGTGGTGGCCCGAATGGGATGGTGGCGAAAAAACGCGGGAGCAGAAATGCTTTCGCGTTTTTTCGTTGATGGAATTACCAGTGACACCTACAAACGCCGATAAAAATTTATGTTGAAAAATAATGCACTTTGACCGATAATATCTATAGCCGCCGATTCGACGGCTCTTAATAGTCAATTCCAACCTCGATACCGCTCTAAATCCGACTACGTTATTTCACCCCCTGTTTTTGAAACGGATGGACTTCAGAGAAACAAAGACAAACCTGTTCCTGCTTTTATCGTTGCCGGTTGCGATCGCTGCAGTTGTGTGGGCGATAAACGGACTGTCGTGGGAGCGGGTCGACGCGGGACTGATAACACTGACCGCCCTGACAGTTTTTAGCAGCTGCTATCTGCGCATACAGCTTCCGCGAGTCAACATACACGTCACCCTTTCCGATGGTTTGGTAATACTTGCGATGTTGATCTACGGCGGTGAGGCCGCTGTTCTGATCGCTGTGATCGAAACGACCTTTGCAGCGCTCAACTTGTATCGCAAGGGCGTGGTGATCAAGCCGAGAACCATAGTCGCCAACATTCTGATCGCCGCGATAGCTGTCTTCTCGGCATCAAAAGCGGTCTCGATGATCTTCGGCCCGACCGATATCATCCTCCAGCGAAATGATTTTACGAGTTTTGTTTGGCTGTTGACGGTGATGACCTTGACTTTGTTTACAGTGAATTCCGTGATGGTCGCGGTGTTTACTTCGTTCAAGAATGACCGGTCATTTTGGGCGGTTTGGTCTGAAAACTGTGTAAACGCACTGATAATGTTCGCTACGGGCGGGATTGTCGCCGGGATCATTGTCAAGGCGCTGGAACAGATCAATTTAGTACTGTTCGCCGCTGTCATCGCTTTCTTCGGGATCATATATTTAACTTTTAGACGGTTTGTCGAAGACGTTAAAAAGACGGTCGAGAAAGCAAAAGAGGCCGAACGCGAGCGGGCCGAACAGGCCGAACAGCATCTTGCTGAACTCCAACATTACGTCGGGGAATTGGAACGCAGCGGCGAGGCGTTGCAGGAAAGTCATGAGAATTTTCGCCACGCGGCTTATCATGACGGATTGACCGGCTTGCCCAACCGCAACTTTTTTATCGACACGCTCAAGGGACTTTTGCAACAAAGCCGTGAAGATTCCGAAAGCAACTTTGCGGTTCTTTTCCTGGATCTCAAAAGTTTTAAGACGATCAACGACAGTTTGGGCCACTCGCTGGGCGACCGGCTTATCAAAAAAGTCGGCAAGCGGCTCTCAGGCATGGTTCGCGAAGTCGATCTAGTCGGGCGATTTGGCGGCGACAAATTCGGGATCATTCTGGCCGACCTTCTCACCAAAGAAGAAGCGACCGGTTTTGCCGACCGGCTGGCAAAAAGGCTCGCCGAACCGTACACGCTTGAAGGCAGACAGGTGTTTACCAGCGCCAAGATCGGCATCGCTTACGGAAACTCAAAATACCCCGAAGCCGAAGATATCCTGCGCGACGCCGACATCGCAATGTATTATGCCAAGGACAACGACGAC
>JBKJJR010000070.1:0-8877 GCA_046597835.1 Pyrinomonadaceae bacterium | reverse complement strand
GTTGTTCGGGAATTAATCGGGAAATAGTTATTCGCGGTTTTTGGCCAGGCGGGTTGCTCCGCCGGCAGCGCCACGCCAGAACAGGATGATCACGCCAACAAGGTTTCCGCAGAGGCTTGTGCAGCGACGCACAAGCGCCAGGGCCACGCCGACACCGGCACTATATTTGAGTGTTTTCAGTATTAGTTCGTTTCCACCCTCGTAAACTCCCATATTTGCAGGGATAAATCCGTATGTGAGATTGACGATCTTGGTCAGTGACTCGATGATAAAAGCCTTGGTCACCGTGGGCTCATCGCCGAGAAATGTCATCGCAAAAAAAACTTCGGTAACACTGACGACCTGGACGCATAAAGAAATTCCAAAGACCGTAAAGAAATCGAGCGGCCGATTGTGGTAAAACTGAAATACGTTGTGCTCGACGCTGAGAATGCTCTCGCGTTTTTGAACAAGGAAATTCGGAGCGATGTTCCGCTTGGCCAGAAAGTCGATCGTATGCGTAAGTGGCGTAATTCGAAATAGAATTGCCAACGCAAAGATAGTAAATGCCACGATCATGGCTATGGTAATAATCAGCAGTATTTTGCTCATCGTTGTGCCGCTGCTTCCATATCTTACGACGAGTATAACGACGCCGCTTATTACGAGGATGATCACCGAGGTGTAATAGAGGATATTGTCGATGATCACCGCCGAGGCTCCTTGCGTAATCGTCAGGTGCTTCTTCATCAGCATCACCTTAGTTGCGTCGCCGAGATAAGGGCCGGTAAAAGCAGAGAACAAGGTAACCGCTTCGCCGCCAAACCTTGCCGCAACCGCCGAGCGATATTTAAAGGTGCGCAGTTCCGGCGCGACGGCACGATACATGCTTGCGGCCCTAAGGAAATGCCGAACTAGATTCAGCGAGATTAGCAGTGTGAAGCCCCATCCAACGCCAAGCAAAGCCGTTGAAATTGTGTCGCGATTTGAATAAACAAGCGCGATAACAACCGCCAACCCCACAGCAAAAGCTGTAATATGCAGCAGAATAAAAAATGTCTTGTGGCTGCCCTTTTGTTTTTCGGGGGTTTCAACGACCGGCGCGTCGGTTTCCACGAGGTTCTCAGATTGCATAAGCCGCTGAAAAATTCTTAAATCAGTCTATATAGTATATCGAGTTTTGAAATCTTAACATAATGCATCCGAACGACGTTCTGTTGTCCTAGGTGGATTTGAACAATGCTGCTTGTAATCGATAATTACGACTCTTTCACTTACAACCTTGTGCAATACCTGGGCGAGCTGGGTTCGGAGATATGCGTCGTTCGCAATGACGAGGTGACGGTTGACGAAATCGAAAATGATATCAAGCCCGAGCGAATTCTGATCTCGCCGGGACCGGGAACGCCTGATTCGGCAGGGATCTCGCTGGCAGTGATCGAGCGTTTTGCCGATAACGTGCCGCTCCTAGGCGTTTGTCTTGGGCACCAGGCGATCGGACAATATTTTGGCGGGAAAGTTGTCCGTGCACCGGAGCCTATCCACGGCAAGCCTGTGATTGTTGAGCACGACGGCAAGACCATTTTTCAAAACGTACCAGACAATTTTCACGCAGGGCGTTACCATTCGTTGATAGTCGAGCGTGAAAGCCTGCCCGTCTGTCTCGAAATAACTGCAACGTCGTCGGATGGCCTCATTATGGGTCTGCGTCATAAGACAAGTAAGATCGAAGGTGTTCAGTTTCATCCTGAATCCATCCTGACCGAGCACGGAAGAAAGTTATTGCAAAACTTCGTACGTCTTTGAGATAGTAGATATAGGTTGGGCCGGTGCCGTCCTGCCCGTTTTTCACTTCCCTTCCGTCTCGTTTTATGCCCGCCACCAAATCAAATTGGCTCCTTTCAGCGCATTTAACTGCAACTAACAGAAAGGCAGAGACGCCGCTGTTCCCGTATCTCACCAGACTTATTCGAGGCGAGGATCTGGACATGGCCGACGCGGCGGATTTTTTTCGCGCCATGCTTGACCCTAATGTCGGATCGATACAGATCGCGGCCGCATTGACAGCTTTAACGGCAAAGCGCGAGACGTTCGAGGAGCTTGCCGGAATGGCGGGCGTTGCTCGTGCCTTGGCTGTCAAGATCCGATCGCCGCAAAAGGCCATTGATATTGCTGGCACTGGGTCGTCACCGGCAAAAACCTTTAACGTATCGACAGCAGCCGCATTCGTCGCGGCAGGAGCCGGACTAACGATTGCAAAACAAAGCAACCGCGCAGTTACGAGCAAAACCGGAAGTGCGGAGGTACTCGCCGAGTTGGGAGTCAAGCCCGCGAGCGAATCAGGTATCGCCCAAGCGAGCCTAAGCGGAGTCGGGTTGAGTTTTTTCCTCGCACCCAAATTTCACCCTGAACTGCGCCGCATCGCCGATGTTCGCGGCAGGCTCGGCATCCGCACCTGTCTGAACTTGCTGGGGCTTTTATCAAACCCTGCCGGTGTCACGCGTCATCTGATCGGCGTTTGGCACAAATCCCTGGTCGAGCCGACCGCAAAGGCTCTCGCATTATTGAAAGCCGAAAACGCGTGGGTCGTTCACGGATTTGACGGCCTTGACGAAGTTTCGCTTTCGGGGAAGACGTTAGTTGGCGAAGTAAAAAATGGTGAGGCCCGTGCGATTACGATCTCTCCGGCGGATTTCGGCCTAAAGGCCGCTTCTATCACACATTTGAAAACAAGGTCTCCAAAAGAAAGTGCCGCTATCATTCGCGATGTGCTCGCAAGCCGGCGCCGCGACGAGGCACGCTCGCTGGTAATATTAAATGCTGCGGCCGCGCTCGTTATTGGCGGCATCGCCAAAGATCTGATGCATGCCGCCCGCCTTGCCGAACAAAGCATCGACAGCGGCATGGCGCAGAATAAGCTCGAGCGTCTGGTTCAGATAACAAATAAGAAATAGTTCCGCATTCCCGGTTGGTTGTTGGTTGTCGATAATTGATAATTAACGACAATGTTGTCGTTTCTTGCCTCAATTTACGGTACAGTCACAAGCCTGCGAAATCGGCTCTATGATCGTAGCGTCTTTGAGACTTTCGACCTCGGCGCGCCAACCATTAGCATCGGCAATATCACTGCCGGAGGCACAGGAAAAACGCCGCTTGTCGCATATGTCGCGCAGATCTTGGCAGCGGGCGGCGAAGAGGTTTGTATTTTGACGCGCGGTTACGGCAGAAAGGACGCCAAGAGCCGCGTTTTGGTATCTGATGGCCAAAAAATTCTGGCATCATCTGATCAAGCCGGAGACGAACCGTTTGAATTGGCGCAAAAATTACTCGGGAAAGCAATTGTGATCGCCGACGCTGACCGAGTTTCGGCAGCGGAATGGGCAAAGCGAAAATTTGGCGTAACCGCGTTCGTGCTGGATGATGCGTTTCAGCACCGCAAAGTTCGACGTGATCTGGACATTGTTTGCATTGATGCAACCGACCCATTTGGCGGCGGTAAAATGCTCCCCGCCGGCCGACTTCGCGAGTCTATCCACCATCTAGACCGCGCGGATATTGTCGTTATAACGAGGGCAAATTTGGTAGAGAATATTTCCGATCTGAAATCTGAAATTTCAGAAGCGAGCACGACTTTGCGCGTCTTTACCTCGATAAATGAGATAGCTCGTATTGCGGCGTTAGAGGATTACGTCTCAGACGATCCGGCCAGCCCAGTCAAATTCCACGGGCAAAATGCATTCGCATTTTGCGGGATTGGAAATCCAGAGAATTTTTTCGAACAATTGCGCCGGGACGGAATCTCCCTCGCGGGAACGAAGGCATTTGACGATCATCACATTTATTCTCAAAAAGAGGTAGATAATCTAATACGTCTAGCTCAAGATGGGTCGGCTGTGGCCTTGCTCACGACGGCGAAAGACGCTGTGAAATTATCAGATCTGAAGTTTGAGATTCCTTGCTTTGTGGTCGAAATAAGAATGACGATCGGCGACGCTGATGCCTTTAATGCGATCCTTCACCGTTTCTTTGCCGGCCGCACTTTTTTGTCACCCCAATAGAAGAATCGCACCACGAGTACATAAACCAAAATACTAAGAAAGAGTAGAACGAAAAAGAATGCGATCAATCGGTATAGTGACATTTCACGCCGCCTCTTTCTCGGTAGGAGAACCCGATTCTGCGATCAGGCCGGAGACGATGCCATGATGGCCTTGATGTTCGAGTATGTGACGAAAGATCACGGTTCCGACCGCAACAATGGGAATTGAAATGAACACCCCCGGAATGCCCGCAACCTGTTCGCCTACGAGAACTGATAAAATGATCGCCAGCGGGTGCAGATGAATGCCGCCCCGAACGATCCGCGGGTAGGTAACGTAGTCATGTATGAGCCGCAGCACGAGAAGAAAGCCGGCGACGTAGAAAGCCTTCCACGGATCGTCGGACGCAGCCGCGATCAAGACAACGATGATGCCGATCGTTAACGGGCCAAGCAACGGAACAAATTCAAAGATACCTGCCAATATTCCCAAGAGTAAGGCATATTTCAAACCGACAAGATAAAAACCTATTGTGCATATCGTCGCGATGAGCAGGCACGAGATCAGCTGCGCCCGCATGTAGGCGGCGAGGGTTGTGTTCACGTCGGCAAGCACCGATTCGGCGCGGATACGCCACCGTCCGGCAGGGAACGTCCTGAGCACGGCCAACCTAAATGACTTTACATCTTTCAAAAAGAAGAACGACAAGATCGGCACCAAAAAGAACCAAGGCAAATAAGTGACCGAGATCAAAACAAAATTCCCGACCCATTCAGTTATCCCGCTGCCCAGATCTGTGACCCTTTTATTTAGGTCCGTCTGAACCTCATCAGGTATCCTCAAACGGTCAAACCGACGGTTGATCTCATTTCCGCGGGCGCGGATTGCCTGACTGTAAGACGGCAAATTAGCGCCGAATTCCTTCGCCTGTTCGCCAACGCTCGGAGCAACGAAAAAGACCGACCCGCCTATGATCAGAAAAAGGAAAATGTAGGCAATACCTATCGCTGCCGAACGGGGCATTAATTTTTCGAGATTATGTCCCTGGAATGGCCGCGCGATGAGCCTCACCAGCGGATCAACGAAATACGCGACAAAGATCGACAACGTGATAAGAAATAGCAGCGGAGTGATCGATCGAATAACACGTTCAACAAATCCCGCGACAAAAAGCACGATCAGGGTGAGGACAACAACCCGCAAGATCGTACGCGTCGATGGCCATGATGGATCTAAAACCACGCGCTGTGTCGGGAGTTCGTCCTCGTATGGGACGTCCGTTATATCCTCATTTTCCGCTTCGACTATTTGATGATCAGGCATTTCTCTACTCACTATACGCTTATTTAACGGAATTTGTGTTCACATTTGCATCAGCGGACGGCTCCGAATAAACCTCCACAGAAAATCGTTGATAGATGACTGCAAGATTATTTGCTGGCACCGGAGTATTTGAGCCAATTATTACCGCCGTGTCATTGTCAGCCTTGACGCGGCGGTTTGTTTCCGCAGTTTGGAGTTTGATTACGGCCAGATCTTCGGCATCCATGATCCCGTTATCTTTACGTCGCAAAACGTAAACATAAGTGAAACCAGCCGTGCGCATCGCTCCAAGATCCTGGACGAAGGTCGTTTTCTCATTTACTGCATTAGACGGAACGGGTGTTTCCCTCCCTGAACGCAAAACCGTTTCGTTTGCTCCGCAACTTACGACCAGTGCTGCGAGAGACACAACAAACGAGAAGATGCCTGCACGGCTTCTATTTATCCTCGAAATCGTCATCGATATTTGCATCCAGATTTGATGAGTCGCTGGTTTCGTCGCTGTCCAATGCCTCTGTTTCGGCCGCCGATTCGGGTTCTGATTCTTCTGCCTCATCGGGCGGAGCTCCCTTGACCTCGCGAATTTTTAACAATCGGGCCTCATCGTCTTCGTAAATGGTCTCGACCCAACCGCTATCGAGCGCTTTTGCGATCATATCGATATTTTCCTTAGAGTCGGCAAAAATATAATTCGCGCCAAAACGGTCACGTATTTTCGGCGCAGGGTCATCCGTTTTACCTTCTGTCAGATCCTTCAGCAGGGTGTAAAGTGATGGATCTGCCGAGTAGAGATAGTTTGGATCGAGGCCGTAAACGTAGGTATGATCGGTGTCGTAGAAGAACAGCTTCGGGAAATCGTCCCATGTGCAGTTAAAAATCAGCTCGCCTTTCGGGATATTTTGGGCGCCGGTCTCAGGGTCTTGCGAGGTGGCCCATTCCATTGCGCGGCGATATTTGTCGGCGGGCTCGTTGCTGGTGATATTGTCGATCATTCCGGGAGCCTCGATGCCCCAACTGTGGACGCCGATCAAGTTATACATCCAAAAAATGCTAAGGCCGATGCCCAGCACCCAAACGGACGCCTGACGTGCCGCGTGCCACCATTCCTGCCGCTCTGTAGGCTTTTCGGCGTCATAATACTGGTCTAAGTCACGCAGGAATTCGTCGGGCAATTCGGAAGTGTGCCGTTCGTTGAAAGCACTCCACGCAAACGCCGCGAACAGAATGGCAAAGGGCGGGAAATACTCGGCAAAACGCTTTGAGCGGAATTGCGAAGCCAGCAAAATTGTCGTAAACGCAAGGAAAAATGCTGCTTTTTCCGGCAGCTTCCCGCCACGCGGGACAAAAAAGATGTAACCGAGCAGCATCGCCAGCAAAGCGATCGGAAAGCCCATCAACAATTCCTGCCCGGTGTAGGCATACCATTCGCCGCCGACGGCGACCACAAAATCGCCTCCGATCTTAAATTTCTCAGTAAAATGCTCAACAAAAAGGTAAATGTTATTCGGAAAATAGGGGTTGATGATGTTGCCGAGGATCATGCCGCCAGTCGTGTACCCGAGCGGCCGCCATTCGAATTTTCGCTCGTTCCAGGCGATTATGACCGTCCATATGATCGCCGCTAGCCAGAGCAGTGGAAACAGGCTGTAAGTCCACACAAACGCGAACATCAGCGGCAGCAGCCAAATGTATTTGCGCTGAAAAAGCAGATGGATACCGAGTACCGAAATGATGATGGTCAGCGGCGGGGCCTTGGCCATATTCATCCGATAAAAGAAGGCGTTCGAGCACGTCATTATCGCGACGAGCCAGATCAATTGATGCTTGACGCCGTAGCGGAACAGCATCCAATAGACCGAGAAAATGGCGAGCGTCGAAAAGACCCCCGCCGCGACCTTTGCCGCTATTACGGGCTCGAAAACCCACAAAAACGGTATCTGCAAAAGATGAAACAGGAAATGATGATCGGCGTAATCCCTTGGATTCAGAACAGTTAGCGGCAGCCACTCAAACGTCGGCAGCCATTGGCCGTGCTTAAAATTTTCCCACAGCAGCGAAGACCATTTGATGTGGTAATAACCGTCCCAATCGCCGCAGCAGATAGCGTCGGTGCGCGTCTGCAAAAAGGTCATCACCATCGCGATGGCGCAAAAGCCGAAGACGAGATAGATCACCCGGACCGCCTGCTCCGTTTCAAGAAACTCGCGCCAGCTCTGTATGGCCGCAACAGGCTCTTCCGCAAGGGGTTCCGGCGTTTCGTTTATGATTTCTTCCATGAAAAAGACGTGCGTTATGCAGCCAGCGATAAGTCAGATCAAATGAAAAAATATCACGAAAACCGCACGAAAAGCTATTCCCAGAGGCAACTTGCGGGATTTCGCTCTGTGAACTTTGTGTCTTCTCTCTGTGCCCTCTGTGTTAATCGGATTTTTAAACACAAAGGACACAAAGGGAGGAACACTGAGTTCACAAAGGCAAACGGCCTTTTTGCCGAGGGAAACGAAGCCGATAATGCCGAATGCAATCGACGAGAAACGGGATCACCGACAAGGTTTTCACGATATGTGAAAATTGCAAAGCGTCCTCTCGTCAAATGATAGGAACCAAACGGTTTACGTCGTTCCGAACCGCAAATTTCCCCGTCGGCGACGCTAACAGACTCCAAAAGGCCCCAAAAGGCGCGCTCGAGGACGCCCGGCGGACGCTTCGGGCCTTCCGAACGACGCTCTTGAAAACTGCTTTTTCGAGACCACGAGCCCAAGCCCCTCGTCGTCGATCCGCTCTCTCGTCGACGGCATATTGTAGGCGTTTTTGTCTATCGCATTTCTCTTACGACTGTCCGCGGACTTGTCACGACAGCCAGAACCGGGAGCGGGAGCGACCGGGTTCTCGCACGCGCGATCATAGCTCAACAAAGCTGTTTTGAACGATGTTTGTAAGAGCAGAATCGATGTGTGGAAGAAGCGCTTTGATCACCGGGACCTGATTGCTCGGCAAGAGAATGACGGACAGGTCAATGACCAACAAATTTTGCTGATGGCGGAGGTTTTTGTCCGAAGTAATAAAGATCTCAAATTTAGCCGCGACAATGTGCCGGAGCAGTTCACCATTCTTGATACCTGCCCAGCCCATTTCCTGAACGGTCGCGATATCGCGTCCGGGCAAACCGTGCTTTACGATGCTCGGAACGCATTCGTCGATGATGATCTTCATGCTGCGAGGCTGATGTCGTTGAGTGCTGCTTTGAAGTGTTCGAGGACGCTGACAGCCTGATTGCGTGTGACAGTCGGAAAATTCTCAAGAAACTCGTCAAGCGTGAGACCGGCTTCGAGATTGTCCAGCAAAGCCGAAACCGGCACTCGCGTTCCCTCAAAAACCGGAACTCCGCTAAGTATCTCGCGGTCGATCGTTATCGGAATGTCCTTGGCTATCGTCATAGCGGCCTCGAAACAATCTTAACATATTTGATTTGGACTATTTGCCTCCAAGAGGTAACACTCCGCTCGGAGGCAAATAGTCCAAAGAGGAAGCGTCC
>JBKJJR010000067.1:0-7591 GCA_046597835.1 Pyrinomonadaceae bacterium | reverse complement strand
ATAGCAGCAAAAATGCAAGGTGATACCAGATCGGCAAAAGGTTCCAGACCGATGACTGAACGGCGATGCCGACCGCGAGCAGCAAAACTCCCAGGATCAATGTCGTCCGGCGATTTTCGTTGGCGACAAAAGCCGCGAGAAAACCCGACAGCAGAGACGCGATCACGCTCCGGAACATATGAAATATCAACATTGTCGAACTGGCCTCGAACGGAGCGTTATTAAACGCCGCCTTTTCAAAGGCCAGCTTTTGAACCCCGTACCACTGCGGTGACAAAATGGCGAGAGCCTCATCGCCGCCGACCCAAAGAATTGACCACGCGATAAACCCGACGATCACGCCTAGAATAATACGACCCATAGATATTAAATTCTCCTTTGTTGCTTTGATTGGCATGGCCGCTTTGAAAAAGCAGGTGCGGCCGTAAAGGCAAAAGGACAAAAGAAATTCACCTAGCGAAAAATCCCGTTGTCCGCTTGTCAATTTTCTTTTTAGAACTGTATTAGCGTCTAAAAGGAAAGTCAATACTATTTAAACTGAGGGTCAGAATTGTGCCGTTGTTCAACCTACCTTTGTGTCCCGCCGTCCCAATTGTCCGATCACTTTGTGGATGGCTTGTCGCACCCGTGTCGCACACGCGGGTGCGACAAGATAAGTGTTGAAAATAAACGGGTTACCGTCGTCATTGGCCACTGTCGCGCCCTTTTGCAAAAAAACGCGCCACATTGTGCCACAAAACACGCAACTCTAATAAAGGACCCAGTTACAGCGATTACATTCGTCGAACGCTGCGATATTCGGTGAGACACGCTTCCAAAACGAAAGATTCAAAGTCCACGGTTCAAAGCCTGTTTTCCTCCCGACTGTTTTCTGCTGGCCGCTTGCTGCTTTCTACTTTTCAAAATAGCCGTTATCGCAATTTCTGCAATAATCCCGTTTCACCATAGCAAACTGCCGGGCAAATTAAAATACCAATTTTCCCGATAAGAAGCAGCTTTCTCGATATGACGCGACTTTCCAGACACGACATGATCTTACGGTGGCTTAAGCCAAAATAAGAAGGACGTTAAAACACTCTCGGGTTATCTATTCGAACGTACCACGCCCTAAAGGTCGTGGCTATACAGGAAAACCCTCGTAAAGGAGGCTGAAAAGATCACGCAGCCCTCAATATTCCCTGCCGGCCGACGGTTCTAACTATTTGATCACAAGTTCATAGGGCAGCAGCAGCATTGCTTCGCCGCGTTGCATTTGGTCGAGGAGAGCGGCGTAGCGGAATGCCTGGCGAATGTCGGCGGGCAGCGATTCGAGAAGTGCGGTTTTGGCTTTTGCTTCGGCTGAAGTTTCACCGCCGAAGAGAGTTTCAAAGAACGGCTTTGGTTCGGGAAGGATCACGCGCTTGACGTCCTTGTCGGCAGGCAGATTTGCGAGTTCTTTGGCGACGGAGATTGCCTTTTCCAATCCGCCGAATTCGTCGATCAGCCCGCGTTCCTTTGCCTGCGTTCCGGTCCAGACGCGGCCCTGGCCGAGAGTGTTGACCTCTTCGGCGGACTTGCTGCGGCCCTTGGCGACCTTTGGTACGAAATTGTCAAAATAGATGCTGTTCGTTTGCTGAACCATTTTCTCGCGTTCGGCGGGTGTCCATTTTTCGGTCTCGCGAAAAATCCCGGCGTTTTTGCCACGCATCACATATTCGTTGGTTACGCCGAGCCAGTCGTAAAGCCCTTTGACGACAGGTTTGCCCATAAAGACGCCGATCGAGCCGGTGATGGTCGATGGTTCGGCAATGATCTTGTCGGCGTTGCAGGCGATATAATAGCCGCCCGAAGCCGCTACATCGGACATCGACACGACGAAAGGTTTCTTTTCCTTTGCATTTTCGATGGCATGCCAGATCAGGTCCGACGCGAGGGCCGACCCGCCGGGCGAATCAACGCGCAGGACTATCGCCTTGATCGATTTATTTTCGGCCGCGTCGTTGATCGCTTCTACCAGCGTGTCCGAGCCGACCATCTCGCTGCTAAATGTCCCGCTGCTCGACTTACCCACATTGATCGCCCCTGACGCGTAGATAACAGCAACCTTTTCGCCGTTGTTGAGGCCGAGCGAATCAGAAGGGATCTCGCGATACTCGCTGCCGGTGACTGTCTTTAGTTTTGCGTCCTCCTTGTATCCGAGTACGGTTTTCAGTTCGGCATCGACCTGCTCGCGATAAAGTGCATCGTCGATCAAGCCGACCGATTTTGCCTGATTCGCATTGTAAGGCGCGGCGTCGATGAGAGCGGTCACATCTTCGGCCGATTTGTGACGCGATTCCGCAATGGCGGTTGTGAAGCGGACGATGTATTCATCAAGGACGGCGTTGATAACCTCGCGTTGGCCATCGGACATTTCCTTTTTTGTGTATTGGTCGGGTGCGTTCTTGTATTTTGGCCCGATCTGGATCACGTCGGCCTCGATGCCGAGCTTGTCTAGCGAACCTTTGTAGAACATCGCTTCGGCAGCGAAACCGTTTACATAAATGTCGCCCGAGGGCGGAAGAAAGATCTTGTCCGCAGCCGTCGCGATGTAATATTCGCGATTTGTGCCGATCTCCAAATAGGCGTAAACCGGCTTGCCCGATGTTTTTAGGTCGGCGATCGCCTCGCGCAATTCAAAAGCCTTGCCCCAGCCAATTGCAGGAAAATCAATGTCTAAAAGAACACCTCCTATACGCTCGTCCACTTTCGCCTTTCGCATCTGCGTTAAAAGGCCGGTAAAAGACTGCTTCTGGCTTATCCCGAAGGTTTTTGCGAGGGGCTCCTCGGCAACGTAATCAGGAAGATCACCCGATATATTCAAAATGAGGACGCTGTTGTCGGCAACGTCGGGCCGATTCACCGTCATCGCAGCAAAGATGATCCCAATAACCGCGACGATAATAAGCAGCAAAAAGACGCCGCCGAGCAGTAAGAATATTTTTCCCTTTTTTGAAAGTGCCATTGTTTTTTCCTGTCTAATATTACGTCAAACAACCGCAGAAAGTTTAATCATGAATAAATCTCAACGCAAAGTCGCAAAGAGGCAAAGCCGCAAAGAAAAACCAATTCTTTGAATCTTTGCGTCTCGGCGTCTTTGCGTTAAGAATCCTTGAAAATTTGGTATATTCAAATTCTATGGCTAAGAAAGGCTCGATCCTGATCTGCGACGACGAAGAGATAATGCGCGACGTGCTCGAAACGATACTTTCGGGCGCGGGCTATAAGGTCGAGCTGGCAAAAACTGGTGAAGAGGCAATCGAGATCTATTCTCAGAAATCGTTTGACGTTGTGCTGATGGACGTTTCGATGCCGGGCATCGGCGGGCTGACTGCGCTGGAACAATTGATCAAAGTGGACGCAGAGGCAGTGGTTTTGATCGTCACTGCATACGCGACGTTTGATACTGCGATCTCGGCGTGGGAAAAGGGCGCGACGAGCGTGATAAGAAAGCCGTTTAAAAATGAGCAGATACTCGCCCTTGTTGCTAAAGGCATAAAGAAACGGCACAAGGAAGAAGAACGTCAACATCTGCGGCAGGCGATGGTTCGCGCGGTCAAGCGGGAAGGTTTCATAGGCCGCAGCGACGTGATGGAAAACGTTTTTCGGCTTGTTGAGCGGGTCGCACCGGCGCGTTCGACGGTTTTGATCACCGGCGAGAGCGGCACGGGGAAGGAACTGGTCGCCAAAGCCATTCACCACGCAAGCCCGCGATCGGGCGATCCATTCGTCGTCGTAAATTGTTCCAACATCCCCTCGGAGTTGCTTGAATCGGAGCTTTTTGGACATACGAAAGGAGCTTTTACCGGAGCCGTAACGGCAAAGAAAGGGCTTTTCGAAGTTGCGGATACCGGTTCGATCTTTTTGGATGAGATCGGCGATCTCAGGCCTGAGATACAGGTTCGTTTGCTGCGAGTTATTCAGGAACGCGAGTTTACGCCGATAGGCGAGACCGCGCCGACAAAGGTCGATGTCCGCATTATTGCTGCGACAAACGTGGACCTCAAGGAAGCTGTAAAAAGTGGACAATTTCGCGAAGACCTTTATTACCGCCTTTCGGTCGTGCCGATCGAACTGCCGCCTTTGCGCGAACGCCGCGAGGATGTATTGCCGCTGTCGCTCTTTTTTATCCGCAAATATGCGGAGGAGAACGGACGTGAGATCTCGGAAAACCTTAGGCCGGAAGTTTTGTCGCTGCTCGAAAGCTACAACTATCCCGGCAACGTTCGAGAACTGGAAAATATAATCGAACGAGCGATCGTTATCGCGCCCGGGAATGAGATCACGGTTGAATGCCTGCGGGAGGAGGTTCGCGACCCCAATATGGCTTTTGAGATGATGGCATCTGCGGACGGCGTCTCGCACGAGATCGACATTGCCCACGGCGTGAATTTTTACGATGAAGTCAAGAAATTTGAGATAGATCTGATCCGCCGCTCCCTCGATCAAACCGCCGGCCATCAATCACGCGCCGCCCGGCTGCTCGGCCTCAACGCTACCACCCTAAACTCGAAGATCAAGAATTACAATATTCATCCGCGATCCTAAAAATGGCATTGTCAGCTTACGCATTGATCGTTTTGATCATTGTTTTCTTTTTGACGAGCGTGATCGGCGTCGTCACGGGGAGCAATTCACTGATCGCCGTGCCGTTGATGTTTCAGTTCGGCATTGACCCGCGCGTCGCGGTCGCGACGAATATGTTCGCGCTCGTTTTTATGTCGGTTGGCGGCACGATTCCGTTCCTTCGGCAGGGGAAGATCGAGTTGAGAAAGATCTCTCCGCTTGTTGTGATAACGATCGCCGGGTCGGCGCTGGGAGCAGCCATTGTCGGTTTGATCACGGGCGAGACGATGAAATTGATCGTTTCGGTCGCGATGATCGCCGTTGTTGTTTTTACTTTGATAAAGCGGCGGTCAGGCATTGAAAAGGCGAAAACGATTTCATTTGCTTCAATGGTTTTGACCTTTGTCCTGACGTTTCTGTTGGGGATTTACGGCGGGCTCTACAGCGGCGGCTATGTCACGATATTGACGGCAACGCTGGTTGCGTTTTTTGGCATGACCTATTCGGAGGCCGTCGCAAATACCAAATTCATAAATGTTTTTTCGTCTTTGATCGCCACTATCGTCTTTATGTGGCAGGGATTGGTGGACTACAAATTGGGCCTGATCCTCGGCGTCACGATGTTTGCTGGCGCCTTCGCCGGAGCACACTTTGTAACGAAACTAAACGATATTTGGATACGGCGGATCTTTCTATCAGCGGTTTTGCTGCTGGCTATAAAGACGCTTTGGGATTTTATTTGATAAAGAGGAAGAAGAAATTTAGCCGCAGATAAACGCAGATGAACGCGGATAAGAATATGAATCAGAAATGAAATTCATGTCTGCGTCATCCGCGTTAATCTGCGGCAAAAAACTCCTTCCTGTTCTACGAATCTGTTTGCTTGCCGCTTCTCGGCTTTTCTTTATTCGATGGCGAGGCAGCTGGTTTTTCACCTTTAGGCGTTGGCTGTAAAAAAGTCTTTTGAGTTGTAGTCGGTGCCGGTGAAGGTTGGCTTGCGGAGTTAGCGGTTGATGTCTTTGACGTTGGCGATGGTTTTGGGGCTGTGGCCGTATTCGCCGGAACGGGAACAAGAATGACGCCACTGTCGAGCGGCATGAATTGGCTGTTGGGATTATTCGGGTCGATCGTATAGTACTGCCCGCCGGGCGGAATGTATTGTGCGGGCGGGGCCCCGATCGGAGCACCTATCGGCGGCGCTCCACCGTTGGCCCATGCGTTATAGCCGTCTCCTCCGGGCAATGAGTCCATCGGGAGAGCTGTATTGGAACTTGCCGCGGTCATGATCTCGGCGTCAGTCATTGCGGGCAGTTTTGCGAGGCTTTCTTCTTGTGCGCCGGTCGCCGGACCGATCGGTTGAACCGGCAAATATCCTACATCAGCCTGCAAGTTGGTCGTCGGATCGGACTTTTTTACTGACGTTGCGTAGATAAAGGCAACCGCCAGGATAGACATTCCAGCCAGGACGATGAACGCGGTTTGCCAGATGTTGCGTTTTGGGGCGGCGGCGGCCTCGGTCTTTTTGGGCTCAGCAGTTCCGCCCGAAACGAGTTCGAGGTCCTCCGCAAATGCTGCCATTGTTTGGTAACGCCTTTCCGGGTCGGCGGCCATCGCACTTAGTATCATCGGCTCCATATCTGCGGGCAGCTCATTGCGAAAGGCCGACAGCGGCGCGGGCGGTTCCGACTCTTGTTTTATTTTTAGCTCGGATGTATTTTTGCCGGTATATGGCACGACGCCGGTGAGCATTTCGTAGAGAATAATGCCGAGAGAATAGACATCGGAGCGAGCATCCGCGGCTGCGGTGCCGGCGTATTGCTCCGGCGAAAGGTATCTAATATCAGTACTAGAAGTGCGGCCAACGGGATCCGATCCAAAATCGAAGATCTTCACGGTCCCGGCTTCCTCGTTCGCAACAAGTATCTTTTCCGGGCTCAGGCTGCCGTGGACAAGGGCTTTTGTGTGAGCGGCGGCAATTCCGGCGGCGACTTGTTTTGCAATATTCAACGCCTGTTGCAGCGACAAACTCTCGTTTTGACCGGCAAAATTCTCCAGGGTCATTCCGGCAGGATCCTCGTAGATCGTGTAATTAATGCCGCGGGTGTCGGTGCCAAAATCGGTCACGTTGAGAAGGTTCGGATGCGAGGCTTGGGACAGAAGTTTGGCTTGGGCCGAGAATCTCTCAACAAAACGCTGGTCCACAGCGAACGCGCGTGAAAGAATTTTTACGGTGACGGGTTTGTCCATCAACACGTGCCAGCCGCGGTAAAACGTGCCGAGATCGCTGTCGCGCAGGATCGACTCGATGCGGTATTTCTCCGCGATTATTTTTCCTTCAAATTCGTCGATCATCTAGTTTTAGAACGCATCAAATGCCGTCAGGTTGCATAAAAAGAATAAAGTTATGAACGGTGCATTTCAATAACCAAAATGATAACTCAAAATCATAGTTAACAAACAAAGATCGCGGACGAGGCCTGTAAAAACCTTATCCGCGATCTTATATCTGACATTTCTGCTTAAAGTTTGACGAAAACGATGAGCAGGGCAAAGAGCACCAGCGACTCGATGAGAGCGAGTGCGATGATCATAAGCGTCTGAACGGTTCCGGCGGCGCCGGGATTGCGGGCAGCACCCTCGGCGGCGCGTGAGCCCACGAGGCCCTGGCCGATACCTGCTAAGCCGGCTGCGAGGCCGAAGCCGATGCCGCCGCCGATGGCTTTAGCAGCAAGTACTGACGATTCGTTATCAGCGGCTCCGCCGGCCTGCGCAAACGATGCGACTGCCAACAGCGCGATCGCCATCATTGCAAAAAATACAAATTTCAAGTTTTTCATGTTTATCTCCTGTTTTGTTAAATAGGAAGACCGCGTTTTGTCACTCTGCTAATTTGCTGGCAATGTTTGCCGGGTATTATTTCGCCTCACTTCCGGTATGCCGCGGATTTTATACTCCCAAAGAGTCCGCGTCTCCTGCGTGCGGGCATAGTTGCTATAGATCGCAAGTT
>JBKJJR010000016.1:0-2892 GCA_046597835.1 Pyrinomonadaceae bacterium | reverse complement strand
CTGGTGGTGGTGATATGCAGTGACCATCCGCCGCTTATGCTGCCGAGATCAGTTCCCGCGTCGTCCCGCACATATAATGACCATGTGCCGTTTGGAGTCGTTCCGTTAAACACCGACATGGCTACCGTCGCTCCGGGAGCAGGCGCCGGGGCCGGGAATACATCTGTTGCCGTGCCAATGTTGCTTGGCTTAAAGGTGCCGGTTACTATCTGCGTCGCGTCACCTATCGCCGCCGCGGCCGCGTCGTCAAATGTCAGGTTCACACTCACAATGTCACCGCCGCCGCCGACATCAGACATAATGAGAGTATTCTGACCACCCGGGCCAACGAGCAGGATATCTACATCATCAGGAAACGTGTGCGACATCCCAGTCAGATCGATCGTTACTTTAGTAACCGTTCCCGATAAACCCGCGACCGCAATGCTGCTGGGGTATGGAGCGCCAGCCGCATTGTCGTTTATCGTGATCGCAGCCGTATTCGAGAAATTCGCCGGGGTGCACGTCGGCGAAGGCGTGCCGGTATTTGTCGCCGTCGCGGTATTCGTTGCTGTTGCCGTATTCGTAGGCGTAAACGTATTTGTCGGGCTGGGCGAGGCTGTCGCCGAATTGGTAGGCGTAGCCGTATTTGTCGATGTTCCTGCCGCAGTAGGCGTCGCAAACGATTCCGTCACAGTCGCCGTCCCGGTCGTTGTCGCCGTTGCGCCGAGGCCTCTGGTCGCAAAGCCATGCCAAATAGCGGCGTAATCCGCTCCCGCAAATCCTGCGTTATCCGCTGCAATTATCGAATTGCGCATCGAGAGCAGCGTCGGATTAATTGCGCTTAGCTTCATCGCATCGGTCGTGATCTGAAGCGCGCGATTGTTCCCCGTTGCATATCCCAGATTTGTGATGATCCTTGATCTGACTTCGATCAGCATCATGCACCAAACTTCACCGATGTTGTGGACTTCCGACGCTCCATTTCCTGAAAAATTCAACGGGCTTTCGGCAAATGCGCCGTTTGTGGTACTGATCTGTGCAGGATCAATATCGCC
The DNA here is from genome assembly GCA_046597835.1 of Pyrinomonadaceae bacterium. Classification (GTDB taxonomy): domain Bacteria; phylum Acidobacteriota; class Blastocatellia; order Pyrinomonadales; family Pyrinomonadaceae; genus OLB17. Next base: position 1,855 of record JBKJJR010000016.1, on the reverse strand, counting down.
GTAAGTGAGAGGGTTATGCGGATTGCCATTCGTGCCAAGGGTCGTTTTCAAAGCGTATGGAAAACGGCGGATGCCGTAGTAAAAATTCTGCGTTCCCAGCGACCCAAGGCTGAGTGTGGAATATGCGCCCGAGGGATAAAGGCCGTTCAAATCCTCGTCCGATGTTGACAAAAGCGCTCGGGCATAAAAATCCGACCACCCTTCACCCATACCGCCCGACTGCGTCGCACCCAGCCCCGATCCGTTGCCGACAAGCCGATTGGAAAGGCCGTGAGTCATTTCATGGATCGAGATCTCAGCATCGAAATCGCCGTCGCGATCAGGCGTCGGGCCGGTGAAAATAAACATCTGCATGCGAGGCAGCGAGCCGTCTGCGGGTGTCGCAAAGTTGGCGTTGTTCGTTCCCGACGAATCCTGGGCTTCCGCCCGGACATAGTCAGCACCCGCGGCACCCCCGCGTCCGAAATTATTGTTTTGAAAGTTTCTAGCCGGCTCGGTAAATCCGAGTGCATACATTGCGTCGTGATACCGGTTGGTAGCTACGAAAATATTCGTTACTGCGCCGTTGCGATATGCCACGCCGGTCGGTGCATCGCCAGGTGCCGGAATGCCGGGTGCCGGATTAAAAACGAAATCAAACACACGCGTCGGAGCGCCGGTCGCGCGGCCTGCTGCATCGATGCCATTCGTTCCGTCAATATCCAAACCTGCGTCCACATTGTTACCGGTCGTGACATTGCCTCCGTCCGTGATCCAGCCAAGATTGTTCTGGCCCGAATTCGGCGGCTCATTTCCTATAACTGTCATCGTCGTGCGGGCAACGGCCGCACCTTGGAAACCAGAAGTCGGCATTGTCGATCCCGACGGGCTCGACGGGCCGGGACTGTCGCTGAGGTAAACACCATACGTTGCAGTTTGCGTTTGGTCATTTGTGATGTTCTTTCGCCATAGCAGTGCTCCAGTTTCGGCATCCACAATGACGTAGTAAGCCTGCACTGGCTTCCACATCAAAACTCTCCATGCCGCGCGTGCAACGCCCGGCTCGGTCGGGAAATAGATCTTTTCCGCAACGATCGGATCGCCGGCAGTCTTATAAGTAGCCTGTCTCGAAGTCGTAACCTTGCGGTCGAGAGCAGCGTCAAGATCCGCCGGAAGCCTAAAACCAGCAAATCCAGCCGCAGCCCTAACGGCATCTGACGGATCGTAGAATTCGGATGATGACAAGGAGTCAGTTTCAAGCCCCGGAGCGAAATTATTAATAACCCGCACCATTTCGCCGCTTCGCGAAAAACCGGCTTTTATCGTGCCCTGAAATACGGGGATCCCATTTATTAATTGTTCAAATTCAACAAATCCCATATTGCCGGCCGGGTTCGCATAATCGGCAAACAAGCTGAGCTGCCCCATTTGAGCAGGTGTCGTTCCCATGAGAGCATTATTCTCACGGATAAAATTGAATAGAGTATCGGAACGCCGAACGCGTGATGCACTCGTTAGAAATGCGGGTCCGCCTGTTGGATCAGGGCCGATAACTTCCGGTATGCGCAGGGTGTCGTTATACTCGGTCGTCAATGTTGGGATCCTGGTCCTAAGCTCGTTTTCGCCGTGAACGTAAGCATCGCGAATATCCGCAACGACCGAAGCGTTCTTACCGGCCGCACGTCGGAATGCGGCTAACCGACTCTGAACTTCCTGGGTGTTCTGGAGACGAATGTCAAAATATGGAAACACGTCTTCTTGGCTTACGGTTCGCGAAAAAAGGCCTTTGCCCTTTTCGGCGGCTGCCTTTGTATTATATTGATAAGGAACTGCGATCATTGCAGTGATGATCCCTAAAACAAACAAGCATAATAAA